>JACQFP010000053.1 GCA_016200005.1 Verrucomicrobiota bacterium
ATGAGTTACTGGATCGCGTGATCGCGGGAGTGAAGTTCGTCGATGGTGTCGAACTCAACCCCAAGGCAATAGCAGCGTAAACACATTTACCCTTGGGATGCCCTCCACCCCCCGCCATCCACAACTTTTGGAAATTTCTCTAATACGGAGGGAAAGGGGCAATCTTTCAAAAAACCTTCGAAAATCAGCGCATTTTTCGATAAAGGATTAAATCGACGCATTGGCACGGTTTGAAAACCGACTGTGAAGCCAGGGCGAAGCAGGCTCATTTACAAGGACTTACAGAATGGTTTCCGCGACGCGGGCAGGCGATTCAGCCGCTTTGTGAAACGGATCCAGAGGCTTCTGGAACCCATTCAGGAGCTTCTGAAACGGTTTCAGGAGCTTCCGAAACCGATCCATAACCTTGTGGAACCATTTCAGGAAGTTGGGAAATTGATTCATAAGCCTCTGGGAACATTTCAGGAGGTTCGGAAACGGATGCACAGTCCTGTGGCGCCGTTCCAGAAGTTTGGGAAACCCGCTCGCAACCTTCCGGAATGAATTCGCAAGGTTGCTAACGCCTGGGAAGTTATCCAAATGGACGGACACACTACCAAAAACGCGGCCTCCATTTCCGAAGGCCGCGTTGCGCCAACTATTCACCACTGCTTATTACGGTGTATCGACGGAGACTTGAATTACGCCTGGCATGGGCCGACGCACCTACTTTGCCTACTTTGATCAGGGATCGAATCCAGTCAGGGTGATTGGATAGGAATTCGTCGGAACATTGTTGGTAAAATAGATGCTGAACCGATATTTTGGACTCAGTGTTGGATCGGGAACAGTGACCGTGGTTTGATTGCAACCCCCATCCCCAAATTTTCCGATATAAACAACTTTCGTATCAGTCCGATTCAAATCAGAAGCGGTATGCACTGTGGTGCCCACGGTAGGCGCCCAGCCCCAGCCCTGCGAAACGGTTTTGATGTAGTTGACGTATCCCGCATAGGGACCGGGACAGGTGCCGCTGGAACCGCTGCTAACCACGGGAAGACCGAACACGGTGATGGTTCCTCCATCACTCGTGCTGTAAACGTTCAAAGATGCCGAGCGAGTCGGCACCGGCTCTCCGCCATTGGAAATGTCGGCCGAGTAATAGCCCACATCGTCAATCCCGATGTTCTCCAGAATCAAACTGCTGTTGGTTTGTCCTTCGATAGGGACTCCATTGCGCAGCCATTGAAAAGCAACAGCGCCATTGACTGCCTGTGCGGTGAAGGTGGCCGTTGAGCCCAAGAGGATGGCCTGATCCACCGGTTGACGCGTTATCACCGGAAACTCAGGCTGGAGTGACGCATCATTGGCCGGAGTCACGGGTTCCTGTGCTGCAACGCTGCAGCACCCGATCAAACACGCGGTCAATCTTGTGATTGTCGCGAACGTAATTATTTGTGAGATGTGTTTATTCATAAACGGTTATTGGTTGTTTTGTCTTTTTCTGGGGATACGCCACAAGCACCATGCGGCTGCCCATTGTTTTTTTTTGATTTCAGATGCATGTCTTCAATACGGGGCAAATGAGCCAATCTTTCAGAAATATTTGAATGGAGAGAGAATCCAGAATGGCCGACACCAGAAGGCGGATGCAAAAAAGCACTGCTTTTTCAAACGGTTGCTTTATGTTCACGGAATTCATTACCCGGCAGAGATTGTGAAGCTCAAAGGCATCAGGAAACATAAGCTGTTCAGTTCCATGTTCGGCGCGGCGCTGACCGTGTTTTGCGGCCTGGTGCTTTGGGCGACGCCTTTGGGCGAGAGATGGAAGAACGCCAGCTACGACTATCTATTTCGTTTTGGCTCGTCCACAGTCACCAACAAGGTCGTGCTTATCCTGATGGACAATGACGCGTACAATCACTTCCCCCAGGAACGCGGGCAGCCTTGGGATCGTGCATTGCACGCGCAGGTGCTGAACAGACTCGCTGATGATGGTTGTGCCCTCGTCGTATTTGATTCCTTCTTCCGAATCCCGCGCGACCCGGTCAAGGACGAGGCACTGGCCGGGGCAATGCGCCGGCAGCATCGCGTCGTGTTGATGGCCGAGCAGGCGGCGGTGACCTACCCAACTCTCGCCGGTGCGCATCCAGCGCTGCCGTCCGAACCATTTCTCAGCGCGGCTGGAACGAATTGGGGTGTCGCCTGGCTCGATCCCGACCTCGACTCCACCGTGCGACGACACTGGCCATTTCCGGTGCCGGGGCCGTATCCCAGTCTGCCTTGGACCGCCGCACGGCTGTCCGGTGCGCAATTGAGCGAATCTCCGCACGAGCAATGGCTGCGCTACTACGGCCCAAATGGCGCATGGGCGACCTTGAGTTATCGTTTCGCGCTGACACAACCGACAAATTATTATCGTGACAAAATCGTTTTCATCGGCACTCAACCACGAACCTCCGTGGCCGGGGATGAGCCGGATGAATTTCGCACACCCTACACGCACTGGACCGGCGAATCGATGGGCGGCGTGCAAATCATGGTTACCTCCTTCCTGAACTTGATGAACGGAGATTGGTTGCGGCGGTCGGCGTCATGGATGGAAGCATTGGCGCTCCTGACATCAGGAATCTTGCTCGGCGGCATTTTGTGCCGGATGCGACCGCTGATAGCTGGAATTTTCGCAATGGCATTCGCGTTGGTGATCGCGCTTGGATCAGTTTCCTGGAGTCATTTCACGAATTATTGGTTTCCCTGGCTGGTGATTTCGGCGGGACAGGTGCCTTGCGCTTTGGTGTGGGCACTGGCCACGCAGAAGTCTCGCGCGCCGAGAACTGCCCTGGAGACGACCGGTTCTGCCGAAGAGATGCCGGACACTCCTGACTACGAATTGTTGCATCCGCCTTTTGGCAAGGGCGCTTATGGCAAAGTCTGGCTGGCGCGCAATGCCATCGGACAATGGCAGGCGTTGAAAGTGGTTTACCTGGCAAACTTCGGCGATGATGCCGATCCGTACGAGCGCGAGTTCAACGGTATCAAGAGATACAAGCCTGTCTCCGATAAACATCCAGGGTTGTTGCGCGTGGATTTTGTCAGTCAGAAGAAGCCGGCGGGATATTTCTTTTACGTGATGGAACTGGGCGACCCGCTTGAAGTTGATTGGGAACGAAAACCGTCCACGTACAAACCGCGCGATTTGGTCAGTGAACGCCGCCGGGCGCGAGGACAAAAACTGCCGGTGCGCGAATGCGTGCGCATTGGACTCGCGCTGGCGGACGCGCTGGATTTTCTCCACCGGCAGGGACTTACCCACCGCGACATCAAGCCTCAAAATATTATTTTTGTAGATGGCCGCCCCAAGCTCGCGGACATGGGTCTCATCGCCGAAATCCGGCCGCCCGATCAAAAGCACACGTACGTCGGCACGCCGGGCTACATGCCGCCGCCGCCGGAGTCGCCCGGCACGCCGCAGGCGGACATTTATGCTTTGGGAATGTTACTTTACGTCCTCAGCACCGGCCGGAATCCAACCTTCTTTCCCGAACTCTCGACAACGCTGGCCGAAAGCAGTGACGTGGCCGACTTCTTTCGATTGAACCCAATCATTCTCAAAGCTTGCCACAGCGATTGCGCGCAAAGGTATGCCTCGGCTGCCAAGATGCACAGTGCTTTGCAGGAAGCACACAAAGCGCTCGAAGGGCAAAGCCGCGACAAAGTTCCGGGCATGGCTCAACGAACACCAAGTAGGTCGAGGACTTAACCGCGTGGAGTCCCAGCGACGCAAGCAAGCCATGTCCACGCAAGACCTTGTCGATTTGGTGGAATACCTTGCTTCGCTTAGGAAAGCGGCAACTAGTGCACCGTAAACTTTTGGCGCCGGGCTTCCCTAAGCCAATCCCTCCATCGCTCACCCGCTCGAAATGTCGCGCCCTACTTGCGCGAACCCGACTAATCGCAATTCAATGCGTTTGCCGGTTACCGTTTTCCGCGCCGGAAAGCCGAGATGGCGGTCGGTTTGCTCAACATCACCGATCAGGATTACCGTCTCAATCCGCTCAATGTTTACAACGAACTGCCGCGCGAAAGGACGCTCATGGTGCGTCTCCGACTCAATTTTTAGATTTGGGTTTCTACAAGGATGCCGCACCTACGGCGCTGGTTTTGCGAATGTCCGTCCGGCAAATCCAGTCGCGCGAATTTCAGGGCAACGGAAAACGAGACTCCTTCTCCGGCCCGGCTACGCGTTGACTTCTTCACCGACTGCGCCAAGCGGGCTGCGATGCTCGATAAACCTCGCGCCACTCCTTTTGCGCCTGCTCCAAACTAAGCTGCTCCCATCGCTCACCCAAACGACCAGGAATGGTTGACTGACATTGCCCACAACCATCTGCCTTTGGCGTCGGTAACAACGTAGCGAAGTTGTTCGCCCACGAGGTCGGCGCTCTTGAGGTAATGGTGTTTGCGAACCAGTTGGTTCCAGCGTGGTTTTTGTCGAGGTGAGATCAGTTCCACTTGGAGTTCTTCCAAAACGGTCTGCTCACTTCGGTCGGGCAATCGTTTCGGCTTTGGCATCCGTCTATCAAAAAACACTCGGAAACAAATGTCCCGCAAAATCGTACTCTATCTCCGCTGCCATTGGCTCAGTTCATCGGCTTGATGCAGCCCTGTCCGACCTGCGGCCACCTTCTCCCCATCCGATGCGGAGAAGGACTTTTCGCCGAAAGCATTTTGAAGTTTTTCCATGAACACGTTCACGAAGTTCGCCATCCTCAACGGCGTCGTTGCGCACGAGTTCAACTCTTGGAAACAGCCCGCCGCTTGTAGGAAACAGTCCTGGGCAAATGTCGCTTTCGCGCAATCGGAGCGTCGGCCGTTTCAGCCAGCACGAACATGCCTTGCGAAGTCGTTGCGGGTTTGTGGACGTTGCCGTTTCGCGGCGTCGGTTGCGAAACTTGGAAAACGTCGCGCCGTAGGTCGGCGGTTTTGCCGTGAAGAATTGCGTCGTGGGCGGCTTGGAGCCGCCGTTGACTTTGGCGAACGTTTTGCCGATGTCGTGGCCGATTGGACGTTTCTGGTCATCATTTCTCCGGAGCAATCTGGAAGAGGGCCAGTTCGTTGGGGGCGAGGACGCGGGTGGTTTCCTTCCACGTAGCTTCGCCTTCGACACGCGTCGCTCGGATGCCACCGGACTCGTCGTATGCGGTGATGGTGTAGCGGCCAGACGGAGAACTCAACCAGGGTGCCATATCCAAGCTGAATGTGATCGAACGCGGTTGCGTTCCCGTGTTCAGCCCCAGGATGAGAGCTTTGCCGGGAAGCAGGTAGCCGTTGACTCGCGCCTCGCGACACGGCTCGGACAGGATGTTGTCGCCCACCAAGAGGCCGTCTTCCAGGTAGGTTTGAAATCGTTCATGGAGGTTGGCGCAGACCTTGAGAGCTTTTGCCAACTCGGGAAAGTCCGTGATGCGGGCCGAGCCGTTGATCCCGTCAGGCTTCGATGGCAGGACATTCAGGAACAGGTGGTCGGCGAACAGTTGTTTCACCGCGCGCGGCGAGGTGCCGACGTTCACATTGAAGCGAGGCGTGGGATAGGCGTTCACGAGGGCGCGCCAGTCCATCTGCTCGTCGAACAGCGCCCAGTTCCAGGTGTAGTCCAGCCAACGGCTGTCCAGATCGAGGTTGTTGAGACATTCCCCGGCGAAGGTTGCTTCCGGGTCCTTCTTGCTGGCGGCAGCGCGCACCTTGGCGAAAAGAGTTTCCAGGTTGGGTGGTGTGGGCTTGTGCATGGCCTGGTCCCAGGTGATCGAAGTCCAGCCGCGCTCAACCATCTTCAACAGGCTCGCGGTGATGTCCGCCTGCCAGCCCGGATGGTTCGGGTCCGCGAATGAACCACGCGAAGCCTTGCCATAGTAAGGACGCAGCATCGGGATGAAATCCGTGTGGTATCCCCAGTCCTCCCAGCTGTCGGTCTGGCCGTATTTGGCGGGGATGGGATTGAGCATGGTCATGACGGATACGAACAACGACACATTGACGTCTTTGGCGCGGCACTCCGCGATGGCCCGGTTGAATTCCTCGAGCGTGCCCAGTTCGGGCGACGGTTGATTCGGAATCTCCCAAGGTCCCCAAAGCCAAAGCACCATTTCGTTCAGACCGTGGGCGCGACATTCATCCGCCAGGCCCGGCAGGTCGTGGAACCGCCAGACGACGGTCGGTGCCGCCGGGTCGGCCGGAGCATATTGCTGGGCCATCCACACGCTGCGGTAACCGATCTTCTTGCGCAGGTGCTTGGGGAGTGGATGCGGCCGCTGGACGTTTTCCCTCACCCAGCCCCGGAATGGTTCGATGCCCTTGGCCCAGCCGTGCTGATGAGGAGTCAAGACGTATTCGGGGCTGATCCAATTCTCGCCGGGCCGGATCAACGCTTTATGTTCGCACATGAGCCGCAGCGTCGGGTCCTTCTGCGAAAGGTGCAGCAGCACGCGATCAGAAGTCGGCTCACCGGATTCCGTTAACGGTCCCCAGCTCCAGAGTTTCGGAAACAAACTGAACCCGCCCTTCAGACTGCCGAGGTCCAGCCACCGCGCCGCCATGGATTTGTCATAGGCGCCCGATTTCAGCGTGAGCCAGTTTCGGCGACTGGCGTACCAGCGGCCTTCGTCTTCCGGAAGGGCTAGGTCGCGAAAAGGCTTTTGCACGCCGCCGCAGGTGCGGAGTTCCGTGTTCTCCAAACCGGCGAAGGGTTGAAGCCCCTCCAAATCCGGGAACAGCACCTGCGGAATGGCCAGCTCGGACCGGTTTTCAATCGCAGCCTTCAGCATGATGGAACGCCCATCTGCCGCCGGACGAAATTGCACGGATGCGCGGACAGAGCCCTTCGGTTCAAAAACGCGACTCATTCCCAAAGACTGCCAGGTGATTGAAATTCCCGCGTCCGCAACTTCCACGCGAGCATCCCGCGAATAGCGCGTGCCCAGCCGCAGCGGTTCGAAGCCGTAGCCGGGGAAGGCTGCATCGAGCAGCGAAGCGTTTCCGGGAAGCGCCTGCAACATCTTGATGCCGCCGTATTCCAGTTCAAGCAGGCCTCCCGAATTCGAGTCAATGACAATCCGTAAACCATTAAGGTTGGCCTGAACCGGCTCTCTGGGTTCACCCGCCACGGGTGAACAATTGCCAAGGGCAGCGATGATGGCGATTCCGTTCAGAATGCCCGACGCGAGGAAACTTCGATCTTTCGTTCGTTCTGAGGCGTTCATTGAGTTCCGGTTCGCAACGCGAAGAGGTCGGCGTCTTTGAGGACAAACCGAAAGCGCACCGGTTTGCCGATGAGACTCGACAAATCGCTGCCAGATTTCCAACTGACCACGGCGTCCAGATCGTCGCCGAACAACACCGGCATATCGGCGAGCGTCCGTCTTTCGATGGGTTTGCCTTGCTCGTCCTGCACTTCAACTTGAATCGCGCCTGCGGCTGAAGTCGCGTAATTCAGAATCAGATTCTTGCCCGTGAACGTCACCGGTCGCGTCGTGAACTCGCCGCCCCCCGCGCCGGCGTGGACGGACCCAAAGCCATGACGCCGCACTGTGATGCGGCGCAGTCGATTGTCCGGCCACTCGTAATGTTCGCTGATATACATCGAGAACTCCGCCGGATCGAGTTGGACGATGCCCCACGCCGGCATGTTGCTACGCTGCGTCCAGTTCCGCTCATCGTGACCAGGGCGCACCCATGCTTCGAGAAACGTGCGATCCCAATTCACACCATCCCGGCTGCTCATGAAGACCGCGTCGGACACTCCCATTTCCTTGTAGTCGGCAAATTTCTTTCGCTCCGGGACAAAGCGTTTTGGGAACGACAGGTAAATGTGCGGTGCGCCGGGACAAGGCCGCGTGCCGTTGGTGTAGAAATGTTCCTTCGGCGCGCCTTTGGGGTAACGATTCGGCACCGGATCAGTCCAATGAATGAAATCCGTCGAGGTGCAACTCTGGATGGCGCGCACGCCTTCATCGCCGTAACGGGAGAAGCAGCGATAACTCTGCGTCCGCTCATCCCAGAAGGAAAGATTAAGCGAATCGAACGCGCCCTTGGTCATGACCGGTTCGGTCTGCAGCTTCTGCCAGTGGATGCCGTCGGGCGACACGAATGCGTAGAGCTTGCTGAGAATGCCCGCGAGCGCCTTGTAACGCTCCTCGGGTTTCGCGGCAGGATTGTCGTCCCGGAACGGCGCGAAGTTGTGCGACTCGACACCGCGATAAATGATATTGTTCTCCTGCGAGCCTTGGAATTCCACCAATCCCAGGTTCGGCCGAGTGAAATGAATTCCGTCCGTGCTCTCCGCGTAACAAGTCACCTGCCCTTCAGAAGCGTCGTTGCCGGGAACCATGCCGCGATAGTAGAGCCGCACCAGCGGGCCGTCCTGGAACACCGTGAAGTAGGCGCTGTCCGGCCCTTCCCACGGTTTGTCGGTGACCAGCACGACTTCGCGCTTCACCGGCGTTTGCAGTTGCAACGCCACGCCGCGCGAGTGCGACGAATCAATCAGCCAATCATCGACGAACATTTCAACACGCGAACCGATGGCAGCCGTGTCTTTGTCTGACTCCCCGCCCGACAGCGGGCTTGAGCCGAACCCGGTCGCCAAAACAATGCCGACAACCGGAATAAGAAAACGCCTTGTCATGTGCTTGCCTGAATCATGACGACTCCGGTTTCGTTTGAGAAGATTTAACGTGCAATGGCACGGCGCTGCATGGCGCAGCCAAAGGAGCGCGGAATTCACCCTGTTACCGGCCGCGCGCACGAACCTTGAAAAAGAACCAGCTTGTCATCGGTCGAGACCAGGTGAATTCTTCTGGTGGCCGATTGCTATGAACATTCTTTCTCGAATACTTCTGTCGCTCACGATTCTCGCTGTCGCGGCCTGTCAGGCGGAGGAAATCCTTTTTCAAGATGACTTCAAAGGCAAGTTGGCCGACGGTTGGTCGTGGTTGCGCGAAGACTCGAAAGGCTGGCGCGTGACGGAACGCGGTCTCGAAGTGCGCCTCCAACCCGGCAACATGTGGGGACCAGCCAACAACGCTAAGAATGTGCTCGTTCGGGCTGCGCCCGACCCCGTGCGGGACACTGTCGAGATTTCCGTGACCGTGACGAACCAGCCCACGGAGCAATACGAACAGGTGGACCTCGTCTGGTATTACGACGACAGCCACATGGTGAAACTTGGCCAGGAATTGGTGGATGGCAAGTTGAGCATCGTCATGGGCCGCGAGGAGAACGACAAAACGCGGACCATCGCAATCATTCCATTGAAATCTTTCTCCGTGCGCTTGCGACTCACGGTGAAAGGCAACGAAATCCAAGGCCACTTCCGGACAGCTGATGCCGGCGACTGGCAGAAAGCTGGCGAGCGTGACCTGCCCGTACACGGCACGCCGAAAGTGAGTCTGCAATGTTATCAAGGTCCGGCCAACGTCGAGCATTGGGCGCGCATCACCGAGTTCCGCATCCGGCGACTGCGAAAATGAAACAATGGCGATATGCATTTGACCCCCCTAATTGAGCTGGAACGTGAGGTCAACGCGGTTTGTCCCTCTCCCTCCCTGCTCGCCCCGTGGAATAGCAATCGTAGCTGCCGGAGTTCCCGAAGCGTTTATTCCACGGGGCAAGGGACGAGCGGGGAGAGAGCCGGAGAGAGGGGTTTTCGAGCAAGAGTGCCTCCTCTCCCCAGCCCTCTCCTCCCGCAGCGGGAGGAGAGGGAGTGTCGCCGCGCACCGAAAGCCCAAGTGGAATCAAGCGCATAGCCTTTTAAAACAATAACATTCAGACAAGAAGAGAGACATGTATTTCACCAAAGAACACGACATGCTCCGCCAATCGGTGAGACGATTTGCGGAACGCGAATTAGCCCCCGGCGCCGCTGACCGCGATGAACAGGAAAGTTTTGACCCGGCCCTCTTCAAAAAGTTGGGCGACTTGGGTGTGTTGGGCGTAACTGTGGATGAGAAATACGGCGGCGCCGGAATGGATACGGTGGCCGCAACAATCGTCATGGAGGAATTCGGCGCGGTTTGCGCGAGCACGGCCTTGACCTACCTGGCGCATTCGATTCTTGCCGTCCACAACCTCGCGGGCAACGCCAGCGACAGCCAGAAGAAGAAGTATCTGCCCCGCCTTTGCTCCGGCGAATGGATCGGTGGCATGGCGATGACCGAGCCGGGCGCCGGGTCGGACGCGGTCGGCATGAAAACCAAGGCCGAGCGCAAGGGTGATCGCTACGTTCTGAATGGAACCAAGTCATTCATCACGAATGGCCCCATTGGAAACCTGTTTTGGGTTTATGCGAAGACCGGTCCGGCCCGAAAGGACATCAGCACCTTCATTATTGAAAACGGCTTTGCCGGATTTCGCGTTGGCAAGAAACTCTCGAAACTCGGGATGCGTGGCAGCCCGACCGGCGAGCTGGTTTTTGAAGACTGCGAAGTTCCAGCGGAAAATCTGGTCGGCGACGAGGGCTCCAGCACGGCGCACATGATGAGGAACTTGAACATCGAGCGCATCACCATCGCGGGAATCAGTCTGGGATTGGCTCGCGCGGCCCACGAGTTCTCGCTCCGTTACGCGACGGAGCGGAAACAATTCGGCAAGCCGATCGGATCATTTCAAATGGTTCAAAAAATGATCGCGGACAATTTTATTGAATACTCCGCCGCGCGCGCCATGACGTACGAAGCCGCGGTCACACATTCCAAGGGCGAGGACTCCAACAGCCGGGCCGCAGCGTGCAAGGTCTTTGCCGCCGAGGCAGCCACGCGGATTGGCATGAACGCCATACAGATCCTTGGCGGCTATGGCTATACCAAGGAGTATCCCGTGGAACGTTTCATGCGCGACGCCAAGCTGATGGAGATTGGCGCGGGCACCAGTGAAATCATGCGTTCCATCGTCGCCCGGGAACTTCTGTCGAAAATTGATTCAACTCAGAAGTGGTAACGCGAAGCGGTAAGCGTCCCCGGCATTCGCGCTTCGATTCTTCACTTTGATCCGTGACACCGGTTTTGGTTTAACGGAAATCCGAAATCCGAAACTCGAAATCCGAAACAATCCTGAAATCCGAAACAATTCACCCCGTGGAGTAACTCGCAGACTACCGCTTGGCACGGCCTCACCCACTACTCCACGGGGTGAAGGCAAATTTCAAAACCAAGGCTTGCGGCGTGTTGATGGAGAGCAGTCGTTTTGCTCATTGCCATTTTGGCCATTGGGATTTGTTTCGGATTTCGGATTTCGAGCTTCGGATTTTGCTGCGAACGTTCCGCAAGCGAAAAACCCATATTTCACTCCTTCGATGAAGCAACCGCCGCTGGTCGTTCGTCACTCGCAACTCCCGCCATCCTCCGCATCCAGTCCATCAAGTAAACCGAAACGTAAGGTCCATAAAACGACATCAAGCGCGGCTCGTAGCCGGGGTAGTGGTAATATTGCAGCGGCACAACGTACCCGATGTAATCGCCGTTGAAGCTGGTCACCACCGCGTGCAATCCGTGACGCTCCATCATCCCCTTCAAGTCCAAAGCCAGTTCGCCGCTGAAATCGCACGGCGTTGAAAACCAAAGCGTGTCGCCCAATCGCACCGTCTGAATGAACGTGTGATCGCTCACCGGCATCAACCGCCGTGTGATGGCGGGCCGCAGCCGCCAGCCGTCCGTAAGCCGCACCTGCGCCTCGGGCAATTGGAGTTCCAAACCAAAAATACCGAGTGATGTATCGGGAAAAACCTTCACGTCCGTGAGCCGTTTCAACACTTCCTCCGCCAACGCCTCGCCCATTCGCTGCGCGCCTTCAAAGCCGCCGCCTTTGGCGTCCGGCCCGTGGCTGCCGACGCCGCCCGCCAGAAACATAGCCAGGCCGTGCGTTTGCTCCTCGACCTTGCGCTGCCAGTAACCCGGATAATCCGCGCTGAACTGCATCACGCGGCCCGACAACACCGTGGCGTGCGCGCCAAAAACGCCCATCACCGCCGAACCACCATTTGCATTTCGGATCACCGTGAAGACGAATTCGTCGTCCACGCGTCCCTTGTCTCCCACCAGCCGGTTGTGCACAAAACCCGGCGCGTTGAAACGACCACTCCCAATGGTTGCGGTGGACAGATTGGTCATCGCCTCATCCACCGCCGCGACGATTTGCTGGGCAAACCACGTGCGCACTCCGGGTTGAAACCCGCCGACGAACGCTTCGCTTACCACGCCTTCCCCCCAACCGCCCGGCCCACAATGGGTATGCGTCGCGGAAAAATAAATCTGTTCGCGGCGCAGCGAATATTTCGACTTGAGTTGTGTCGTCGCGGCTTCCGCGATTTCTCGCGGCATGATCAACGCATCCGCGCTGACGATGACGACGCGTTGCGTGCCGACCTCCAACGCGACCGCCTTGGCCCACAAATCATCGTGCGTCCCTTCTGCCGGTCGCCCGCTCCGATCACCATATCCCGCCAAAGGCACAGAACGAAACTTCCCCTGCTCCGGCGCGTCCTGCTGTGCACCGACGCTCGGTGACAGTTTCGCGCGCCCAAACCCGGCGCGGAGCGGTCCCCTCGCAAGCTGGTAACCACGCGCCTGTTCGGTGAACTTGGAGCGAGTTGATTCGTAGTAGTGCGTTGTGAAGTACGGCGTGTGATCCACCGGTTTGACACTGCAAACCACACCGACGATGATCAGTCCAACTCCGACGACAACAACTCGGACACTCCATTTCAACCAGCGTCGGCGCGGGCGCGAACGAACTTCAGGCTTCACTTCCATGATCGCAAGACTAGTTAGCGTCCGGGCGCAATACAACGATTTAGGTCGTAACCAAGGAGTTGGTAGCGGGTCAAGGCCCGTCAGGAGCGCGGAATTTATTCCGCTTCAACTTGATTACACTGCATCGTTCCAATTTGCGTCGTGCGTCTGACGCACCTTCTTCAGCAGCCCTTTTGGGTTGACCCAGGTTTTCTTCACCATAGCTTTCAGACATTATGAGTCACGGAAAGCGTTCCCAGATTGGGCCGCCAATAATCAACCGGCTGGAAATCCTTGCGCATAACTGAATTGATCGATGCACTCCGCGCACTTCGAAATCAATAACCGCTTATGACCACTCCAGATTCCACGATCCAACCGGAGCCGAGCGTCTCCCGCCGGGTTTTGCTTGCTGCTTTGCGCTGGCGGCCAACCCACTTGATTGTCAGTGTCGCCATTCTCCTGCTTGATGTTGTCACCGGTCCGTACATCCAATTCCCCATCACCTTTGTCCTCCCGGTCACGCTGGCGGCTTGGTTTTGTACCCGACGCTTTGCAGTGTTGCTGGCGGTACTTCTTCCGATTGGGCGTCTCGACATCGCCTTCTACATCGATCAACAGACGCCGCTCCTCTACAGCGTCATGAACACTTGCATCCGAATTGTTCTGTTGGTGTTCATCGCCTACCTGGTGAGCCGCACCGCTCGACAGACCCGCGAGCTTGCGAAGGAAGTCCAACTCCTTGAAGGAATTTTGCCGATCTGTAGCTTCTGCAAGAAAATCCGGGATGCAGATCAACAGTGGCACCCGATCGAAACTTACATCGCGCATCGCTCCGAGGCGTCGTTCACCCACAGTTTTTGTCCCGAGTGCCTCAAACGACATTATGGCGAGGTGTTTCGTGAATGATGAAACGACCGACTCGGTTGGCGCTCGCCGTCTGGTCACTCGCTTTTTGCCAAGGCTTGCAGCCATGTGCGTCGTTGGGATTCACGCTCATTCGGGCCAGACTGTATTGGTATCCGCCGCCGACTATGTTCCCGCCAACGTCGCGCCCAATCCTTCCTTTGAACTGGAAGCTAAACGGCTTGGTGGCTGGCTGCCGCTCGGCGTAGAACCGACCAACGGTGGGGCGCGTGTCTTCATCACAAACGCAGTTCATCGTCAAGGTTCTCACTCGCTCTGTGTGCAACCGGGTCCTCAAGGACTCGTCACCGGCAGACGATTTGTGTCCAGCTACAATGGCGGCGAGGATGAGCTTCACGCCACCGGCACCAACGGCGTTCGCGGCGCACGCACGATTGCGCTGCGTCTCGATCCGGACATCCGCAGCGTGAACGCCTCCGTTTGGATTCATGCGCCGGTGACTGCCCGCTTTCAACTTTCGCTCGTCTGGACGGGCCGCGAGGGACGACGGCCAGCCGACGTGCTGCACGTGGACAAGACCGAAATGCGTAGCCGCGAGGAAAATGGCTGGCGACTTTATCAACTCACCGCGACGCGACCCATCCGCAGCCATCAAGTACAACTCTGGGTCGAAAGCGATTCCACCGAAACTTTCTACCTCGACGATGTGGAAATCACCATGCAGCGTGCGCCCGGCCTTGAAGTTCTCGTGGACCAACTCGGTTACGAAACTCCATCCACCGCGAAAGTCGCCTTGTTGCAATCAGCATCGTCGTTGGAAACTGCTCCCACCGCTCGTGTGATTGACTTGGAGAGTTTTCGCGAAGTTCTTCGCGGCGACTGGCAGCGATGCGAACCGATCCCCGACTGGGACCGCTTCCATTGGGCCTTCGACTTTTCGGCAATCACGAATCGGGGACGCTACGTGGTCGCCGCTGGCGAAGGCAAGGCGGCCGCGCTGTCGCCGCCGTTCACCATCGGAGACGACTTGCTCCGCCGACACGCCGCCGAGCCGGGCTACCGTTTCTTCTACTATCAACGCTGCGGCACCGCCGTGCCCGGCTTCCACGCTGCCTGTCATCTGGACGACGCCCGGATGCCCGATGGCAAACACCGCGACCTCAGCGGCGGCTGGCACGACGCCGGCGACTACAACAAGTATTGTGGTTTTACGCCGGAAAGTTTTTATGCGCTGGCCGTCGCCTATCACCGCCAGTCGAAACTGTTCGACCAATGGGATCGTGACCGAAATGGTCGCGCCGACATTCTCGACGAAGCGCTCTGGGGCGCGGAGTTTCTGCTCAAGGCCATCGACCGTGACTCGCTCGAACTCGTCGTCAACACCATCTCCACCGGCTACCGTTACTGGGGCGAGCCGCAAAAGGAGACCGACAACCGGCCCGGCAACAACGACGACCGTCCCGTCACGCAACTCGGTGGTGATCCGACCTGGTGTGCGGCAGGATTCGCGCTCACGGGCGCGGCGTTGAAGAAGATCGGCGACACTGCCCGCGGCGACGACCTCATTCGTCTCGCCGTGCGACTGCACGAGAAGATTGGTGGTAACATGGAAACACTCGCGGCCCTTCACGCTGCAATCGGCGACGCGAAATACCGTCAAGCCGCGCAACAACAAGTCGAAAACATTTTGAAACAGCCGAAGCCGGAAGACAGTTTTCGCGCCCTCGGTGAATTCGCCTCCGCATTTCCCGACGACCCACACGTCGCTCGCATCAAACCCGTGGCCGCACGGCGCATCGCAGACTTGGAGAAGTTTTGCGCGCTGCCGTTTGAAGTGGCGCGGTATCTCGGCGCGGATGGAGGCTCTGTCTATTTCCAACCCTACGCCGACGTGAACGATTGGTATGTCGGCAGCATGATGCGGCAACTGGACGTTGCCATCGAGGGCGCGCTGGCGGCGAAGCTGGGCGTCATCGCCGGGCGTCGGCTCGCGGAGAACCAGGTGCATTGGATTCTCGGACGCAATCCCTTTGGCGTGTCGCTGATGGAAGGCGTCGGCAGCAACTTCGTTCCGAACTATCATCACCGTTACAACACCATTCCCGGTAATCCGCGCGGCGCGGTGCCGGGCGCGTTGCTCAACGGCATCATCCGCGCGTGGCCGCACCAGGACCGTCCGTGGCTGGACCTGACGCCCGAACCGAACGCCGACTACCATTGCAACGAACCCTGGCTCCCCTACAACAACCGTTGGATGATTCTGATTTCGGTGTGGTGACAATGAATTGCTTGCTTCGAAAGATCTCTCATTTGCAGCTCGACAGTTTCTGGGTCACGGAGTAGGTACGTCTTCATGTTGTTTGATCTTCGATCTTTGATCGTCTGGGGCGCAAGTCCCACAACTTGTGGCTCGGCGTTCCGTACTCCGGTTCGCAACCCACGCTTACACCGGAGAGCAGACACCGCTTTCGCAGCCAGCGAAAGCCATACTGACTAGGCAACGGCAGCGCTTCGATGAGAAAGGGCGCTCACATGAATCGCCGAAAATGGGTAATCGTCATCCTGCTCAGTTTTGTCTTACTCTTAGGACTGGGCGTGGTGCTGCTAAATGTCTATTCCGTGGCTAGAGCCAGGGCGGCCCTCACTCCATTTGATACCCATTTTGACAGCAGCCTGCCCGGAAGAACGATTGCTGAAAACGGGCTCAACGCTGATTTCTTTACCAGCGCCTCGGAGAGGCCGCGAAAAGTGGTCATCATCCTGGGCGGTTCAGAAGGCGGAAAGCATTGGAGCACCAATCGAGACCACATTCAGAAACTGTTGGATCGTGGGTACTGCGTGCTGGTTCTGGCTTATTTTCATGCTCCCGGCTTGCCGGAATACTTGAGGGAAATACCGCTTGAGTATTTTGAGAAGGCATTTCAATGGCTCGCCAAGCAGAAGGAAGTGGTTGCCGACGATTATGCGGTCTTTGGCCACTCGCGTGGCGGCGAACTGGCGTTGTTGCTTGCCAGTCGTTTCCCCCAAATTAAGGCTGTTATCGCTTTGGTGCCCAGTTCGGTCGTCTTTCCGAGTTCACCCCAAGGCCTGTTCGATGTGCTGGCAGGCCAGCATTCACCCTGGACCTACCAGAGACAGGCTTTGCCTTTTGTTCCGTGGCCCGTTTCGCTGCACAATGCGCCGAGCATGCTGACTTACCGGCAGACAGGGATGTTCAAGCAGGCGCTTCAAAACCGTAGCGCCGTCGCCTCGGCCATAATTCCAGTCGAGAACATCAAGGGACCCATTCTTTGCATTTCCGCGACCCAGGATGAGGTGTGGCCTTCGACAATGATGTGCAGCCAGATTGTCTCAAGACTCGACGAGAAAGGATTCTCGTTCTTTCATGACCATATTCGTCACGATCAAACCCACGGTTGGTGTGGACTTGAAACGTGTTGGCCAAAGGTGGTTAAGTTTTTAGATGAACATTTCAAGTAGTCGCGCTCCCCCGAGCGCCTTGGCGATATGGTGGTTTACGGCCAGCACACGAATCAACTCGATGGCACGAGTGCTGATACACAGGACGAGTTGAATCGAAACAATCATGCACACAGTCGGCCCAACAAGATCACTGGAGCGAACGCAGGCGGGCCACGTCAGTTGCCAATGCGGACCCGCAGGGCCGCCCGCGTCGCTCAGTTCGGTCGTTGGCCGCATTGCGCCATGCGTTATTTCAGCGTCACTTGCTTGTTAGCGTTGTCACTCGTCGGGTGCAACCATCCGCCCCGCAGCGGCGTCAGCGCAGCACGGCACGTTTGGCATTCGGCAGATTCTACACTGGAGCAACGCGCACAAGCTGTTTCCAAGCTCATCCCAGTGGGATCAACCAGGGAGAAGGCTACTATGGTCCTCGGAACGGGCGGAACTTTGTCGCACTTTTACGGCCCAACGGTTGGCGGTTTCCCACCGCGTCAGTTACCAGACCATGATGAATGGTGTTTGATTTACAAGTTTCCCGGGGGAGGGGTGAGATTGGATTTCGATCCTCCGATTTCGTGGGGTGGAAGTTTTGTTCGTGCTGTGCCATTCCGTACACTGACAAACATAACATTTACAACCAAGCCATGAGAATGCTAATCACCAAAGGATGGGAAGGACCGGAGCGCGGAGGGGGGAGACTTTGTCGTGGGTTAGTCGCGCCCAGCGCAATGGAGTGGAGCGGAGGCGCGCGCTGTCAGCGCCGGATGCTGAACCCGGTCAAGTCTCGTACGCCATGTCCACGATCTCCAATTCCGTCTCACCAGACGGGAGTTTGAATCGGACACGCTGGCCGCGCCGAGCGTTCAGCAGCGCCTTGGCGATGGGCGAAAGCCAGCTCACCCAACCACGGTCAATGTCGGTTTCGTCCACGCCCACGATGCGATAACGCGATTCGTTGCCGTTGCGCTCGCGCACAGTCACCGTGGCACCAAACCGAATACGATCCTCTGGCACTTCGGGCGGATTCACCACCACCGCTGATTCCAAACTCTGCTGAAGGTGAAGAATCCGTTGATCCAACATTTGAAGCCGACGTTTGGCGTCGGGATCTTCCGAGGTGGCGGAAATCTGGGGTCGTTCAAGGTTGACCAGACGATCCAGTTCTTCGCGCAAACGCCGCGCGCCATCCGGCGTCAGGTAATTTTTCGCTCCTGGCGGCAGTGCTGAAACCGAGGGAAGGACACGTTGATCAGGAACGTCATCTGACTCGCGCGTGAACGCCTTGCTCATGGCCGTCCGCGATTCAACTGACCGGTATCAAGGAAACCCGCTCGCCCTTGTCATTGCGCGTAATGCCTTGCGCGTGCGGATCCAGCGTCAAATTACCATCCGCCAGGAAGGCGTAGCGGTGATGGCCGTGTTTCAGTTCCACGGTGAGCAACCAGCCGCCGTCGGGCATTCGTTTCATGGGATGTGTCGCCGGGTTCCACTCGTTGAAGTCGCCCACCAAACTCACCTCTTGAGCCTGCGGCGCGTGGCAGATGAAGTTCACCACGTGCAAAGTCTGTCGGGCACCATATCGGTTCATGCTCATAATACACCCGAGGTCGGTCAGCCCAAAAGATTCTGTAGAATGATGAGCGCGGTCCGGCGAACTCCTTCCGATTGAGTTTCGAGGATGCGATATTGTTCGATCCAACCGGCCTTGGCCTTGTTCCGTTCGCGCCAGATTGTTTTGAGAACCCGCTCGGTGCGCTCCACCTGTTGCATGGCCGCGGCGAGGGACTCGTGCCCTTCCGGCAGGTCGGAAATACTGCCCACGAAAAACCGGCTGATGTGTTTATCGTTGAACACAGCCTGCAACAACATGACCACGGTCTGCTCATAGGCATACCAACGTTGGCGCAGCGCCTCGGCCAAAAAACCGTGGCGCAGCGCAAAGAACTCGGAGCGGGGCCGCTCGGTGTACTGACGGATGGCCTGGGCTTCGGTTGGAAACCAGTTGTAGAGCAGGGCAAAGGTGCCGTAGGTGTCGATCAGTTGCTTGGAGTTGTTGTGGTCGGTCGCGATCTCGCCGATGCACACGTCCTGGTTCAGTTCCAGGATGATCTCTGGAAGATTGTGCAGCCGCCCGAGGACTTCCTTGCCGACCGCCGTGCCGTAATTGAAGTCGCCCGGGATCAGCCAATACACATCGTTGTCCCCGCCTTTTTCAAACGCCATGCCCAGCCCCGAGTACCACATCTGGCAGGAATCCACGCACCACTCGTCCAGAATCTTGGAGTGTTTGGCGACCGTGTTTTTCCGGAAATCGAGGAAGTGTTTGTTGCCTTCATTCGCGTGATAGGTTTTGCGATCCATCACCGTGATGGGCCGCGCGTATCTTTTTCTTTCCGCGGCCAGCCGGGCGATCAACTGATAAAGTTCTTCCAGGTCGGAGTAATCGCTGGGTTGCCGGAAGGGATAGATCACTACGGGATGAATTTTACCGGTTGGAGAGCCGGTGGTTTTTCTCGCGGCCGCAGGTTGGGGCGGTTGCGCGCCTGCCGCTGATTTCTTCATGGGATGATAATGGGTTGTTTCGAATCAAATGCCAAGCCATTTGGCAGCATTTCAAATCGGTGTGGCTTGGGGAAAAAGATTTGAGTTGGAGCGGTGTTACAGTAGCCTTACCCGAAATGAATAACGTCTTGCAAACCAACACTGACAACTTGAACCGCTTCTCCTTCAAAACCTGCCACCGCATTTTCCTCCTCGTCCTGGCGGCAGTGCTGCTTCCGAGTCTCCCGACTCGCGCCGTCACGTTCACGGTCACGCCAGCCGCCGTGAGCAATACCTACACGGGGGTCATCACCTTGAATGTCGCCGGCGTCACTAATGGCGAGCAGGTCATCGTGCAACGATACCTCGACGCGAACAGCAACAGTGTCGTGGATGCCGCCGAGCCGCTGATTGACGCCTTCCGCATCTCCGACGGCGGGGTCAGCACCATCGGCGGCGTCACGAACATCAACGTGCCGTTCGACAGCAACTCGGCCACCGACGCGATCACCACCACGCTGAGTTTTGCGCTGCCTATCGAAAGCACCGTGGCGCAATCCATTTTCCGCCTCGTCAGTCCCACCGGGAATTTTGCGGCAACGAGCGCCACGTTTAACGTCACGAACGCCGCTCTGGCTCAATCGCTCAGCGGCAGCGTGTATGCGAACAGCACGCCGTTGCCGAACGCGATCGTCGTGGCGCTGCTGCTGCCGTCGCAGAATTTTGTTGGCGCGGCGGTCACTGATAACACAGGGCACTACTTCCTGAAAGTTCCACCCGGCACTTACGTGCTGCTGCCCACGCTCTTGAATTATTTTACGGACCAATCGATGCTGCCGGTCGTGACCTTGACCAACGGCATGGCGGCGACCAACAATCTTTTCCTGACCAACGGCACCGTGACGATTTCCGGCCGCGTTTATGACGCGGCGAACAGCAACACCCTGGGCGGCGTGTTCCTCCAATTGCAGTCGGGTAACCTGTTTGCCATTTCATTCACCGATACCAACGGCAACTACAGCGCCGCTGTCACGCCGGATAACTGGGACCTCAAGGTCGAGGGCAACCGGCTGGTTCGCCGTGCTTACATGGAGCCCGGCGGGCAGCAGGTCAACACCAGCACCGGCAGCGTGGCCAATGTTGACTTTGCTCTGCGCAAAGCGAACGCGCTTTTTTACGGCCGCATTGCGGATGCGTCCAACGCGCCCCTCGCCAACATTGATTTTTTCGCCGGAGATAATTTTAATCAATTCAAAGCCGACGGCTTCAGCGATGCCAACGGCAATTACGCCGTCGCCGTCCTGTCCACCAACAACCCCTGGAACTGCCAACCCTCCAGTGATAATCCCGCCCTGAACGGCTACATCGTGACCAGCGGCATTTCGACGAACATCTCCGCCGGCCAGGCCGTGCTGCTGAACTTCACCGTTCAACCGGCGACCGCGCAAATCTCCGGACACTTGCAAGATAATCTGGGCAATCCCGTCTCGGGCATAGGCGTCGGCGCGTATGCGACCATTGGTGGTAGCAGCTACAACACGGCGCAAGTGGATACTGACGGTGCGGGCAATTACTCGTTCGCGGCCGCCGCGGGAGTTTGGAATGTGTATGCCAATTGCTGCGGCAACAACGGATTGGACAGCCAGAATCTTTATGATCCCCTCATGCACACGGTGAACATCCCGCCCACGAATGTGGTGCTCAACATCACGGTTTATACCATCGGCGTGCCGTTCTTGAGCCAGCCGTCGAAGTTTTCGTCCACGCAGTTCGGTTTCAACCTCAGTGGGGCTTCCGGCAGCAACTACACCATTCAGGCTTCCACCAACCTGTCGTCAACCAATTGGTTCACCGTGTCGGTGGTGAGCAACCTGCCGGGGAATTTATTCTTCATTCAGGACAACGAGGCCACGAACAAACAGCGCTTCTATCGCGCGTTGCTCGGACCGTAACCAATTGTTCGCATCAGATGGCTGAGGTTAAGTCACAATTGTAAATCGTCCGCGGGAATCTCAACGGAAAGCCTGGATGTCTCGTGCCCTTGAGTTCACGTCAAACTTCCGATAATCTTCGCGCCATGATTTTCTCAAAACAACTTTTGCTCACGGAGCTGGTTCTTTGTGCAATCACCGCCCTGGCGTTGTCGGTGCGCGGCCAGGCGACGAACTCGTTGCCGGCCATCGAACTTCGCGTCGCATTTCCCAATCTCAAAGTGAACCGTCCCCTCTGGCTGGAGGAAGCGCCGGATGGGTCCAAGCGATTGTTCCTCATCGAACAAGCCGGGCGAATTTTGATTGTTCCGAAGGACCGCAACGGCAAGGAGACGAAAGTTTTCCTCGACATCGTCAATCGAAAACCTTTTGTGAAGAACGAAGAAGGGTTGCTCGCCATGGCCTTTCATCCGCAGTTCAAATCAAACGGTAAATTCTACGTTTATTACTCCCGGCATGAGCCGAAACGCAATCGGCTCAGCGAATTCCGCGCCGCGCGTGGCAATCGCAACAAGGCTGATCTGGCCTCGGAGCGTGTCCTCATGGAAACCACGCAACCTTATTGGAACCACGACGGCGCCACGCTGCTGTTTGGTCCGGACGGTTTTCTCTACCTCAGTCTAGGTGACGGCGGCCTCGCCAATGACCCGCACAACGTCGGCCAGAGCCTCCACTTCGTGCTCGGCAAAATCCTCCGCCTCGACGTTGACGCGCGCACTGGCGATTTGCCCTACGCCATTCCCAAGGACAATCCGTTTGTCGCCCGCGAAAAGGACGGTTCGCTCAAGGCGAATCCTTTCGATACCCAGGACGATGGCGTGCGTCCCGAGATCTGGGCCTATGGGCTGCGCAACGTCTGGCGGATGAGTTTTGATCGCGAGACCGGCGCGTTGTGGGCCGGCGACGTCGGCCAGGACAAGTGGGAGGAGGTTGATCTGATTGTCAAAGGCGGCAACTACGGCTGGAACGTTCGCGAAGGATTTCATCCGTTCAAGGAATCAACGCAAAAGTCAAAGTTCATTGATCCGGTCATCGAATATCCACACAACCCGACGCTGGCAAAGGAATCCAAATTCCCCGAACACAGTCACGGCACGAGCATCACCGGCGGTTATGTCTATCGCGGGAAAAAAATGCCGCGACTTCGCGGAGTCTATCTCTATGCGGACTTCACGTTGGGGACGATCTGGGGATTGCGATATGAAAATGGTCAGGTGACGGCAAGCGGAACTTTGGCAAAGTCAAATCCCTCCCGGCAAATCGCAAGCTTTGCGGAAGATCGCGATGGCGAGATTTACGTCCTGGCGTTCGATGGAAAAATTTACGAACTGGCGGAAGCCCGTGAGTAGCGGGCCGTTTTGCGATTCACTTCAACGCGCAAACAACGCCACCGGCTCCGGTAGTTCACGCACGATGGCGTCCAGGTGATATCCGAAACCCGGACCGTTGATCGTTGAAAGGTCCACTTTCCCCTCGCGCCGTCGATACAAACCGGGATGAACTTTCCCCTCGGCGATCGACGCTTCGGGATAGAACTGCATCGCGTTGGTTTCCACGCCCATGATCGTGCCAACGTGCGCCGCCAACAGCAGATGCGGAATCTGCGCGAGCATGGGGTTGGTCAGGTCTTGCACCATCAACGCCATGCCGTACGCCCTGGCCCAGCAACAACTCAGGAGCGCCCCGGTTTGCGTCTTACAGGTTTTCAGTGCCACGCCCGACCAGCCCAATTCGCGGCCCCGCTTCACCAACGCCCAATCATGTGCGCTCTCGTCGAGGAACAGCGGTTTGCGCGCCGACACGCTGTGAACGTCGATCGGGTGGTGTTCCAGATCGTAAGGAAACGGTTGCTCCACGTAGAGAATCATTCCGTAAATGCGCGGCTGCTCGTCGCGCAAACGATCCAGGATGGTGTTGACGTAATCGGGATCGGTCACGGTGCAATTGAAATCCGCCGACAACCAGTCCACGCCATTCTCAACGGCCACTCTGCCCACCTTGACCGTTCGTTGAAAATCCCATTCCGCGTCGTTGCCGCGTAATTTGGCTTTCAGACACTTCAATCCGTCGCGCTTGATCCAATCCTCCAGCAGAACCGGGTAGCCATCGCTTGGCTCAGTGCCGTTCAGTTCCGATTTATCCAACGGGTCCACGCCGCCCACCAGGTGCCACGCGCAAAGTTGATTCGGGCGTTTGGTCAGCAGAAAATCCCGTGGAAATTTTCCTTTGAACGAAACTTTGGCATGTTCATCCGGCGTCAGAAATTCATCCAGGTCGCGAATCAGGAAGGGCGGCCCGTAGGTTTCATACACGGAACGATTGTGCAAATTCCCGTAAGCGTCGTGCACGGCAATGTCGAACGCCGCGCAACAGACCAGCGCCGCCAGCCAGGGCATCGGTTCGCTCGCGTGGCCGGAATGGACATTTTTTTTCTTCAGCAACGCCGGCAGAATGAATTTCTGGAATTCGTGGCCGATCTCGATGGGATGCCCCTTGCCGTCGAACCCGACCCAAGCTTCCGCGAGCAGGATGCAAAATTGTTGGAGCGTGTCCAGGCGCGTTTCATACGGCAGGTTCGCCGGCCAGACCCATTGCGCGCTCAACGGCGTCTCACCCCAACCTTCCGCCGTCCGCCCGGTCTCATCCGCCACCTTGACACAGACGCGCGCGCAAGTGACCTCTGTTACCGTTTCCGTTCCAAACTTCAAAGGTACGCGCGCCTTGACCGGCAAGAAATACAATGACGCGGCAATGATTTGAATGTCGGTGGGTTGCGCCATTGCGCGCATTAAGCCGCAAGCAATCTGGAGAAACAAGCTGCATTTGAATTGGTGAGGAACATCAGGCGGATCTGGACACTGTCTCGGAGCGCGGTTGTGTCGAAGACCAGCCGCAGCAGCTTCGCAACGAATGGCCGTAGGAATAGACCTGATGCCTCTGGGCGTTTGGATATGCTGCGGCTGGTCGAGGACGACACAGCCGCGCTCCGATTCGGTTGCGGTCGGGTGCGCCCAAAGGCATTGATGCACTTTGCCTTACACTTCCCCACAAAGGCGGAAATTTGACACCCACGTCCATCAGGCCGAAATTATACCATGAAAACATTAATCAAGTTGTTCATCATATCGCTGCTGTCAGTCGCCAGCGCCCGGGCAGAGGACCCGCTGGGCGGCAGCGCCAAAGACACTCGAGTGACTGCGCCCGACAAGCAAAAGGCGCAACTCCTCATCAACAAAGCAGCGCCCAACGAAATCAGGGGTAGGAAATTCACATTCCGCGGCGCCTTGATTCAAATAATTAAATCCGGCAACCCGCTCCAACTCATCAATCCGTTTGCGCCGGCGGAGTACGGCTCCGGTTTCGACAACGTCGTGCGCGATCCCATCGACGGCAAAGCCACGGGCATCTCAGTGCTGACGATCGAGCACTAGCTGACGGAATAACGCGGGCCGACGGAACCCCGAAAGGGAAGATTGACCCCGACCACTCATCGGTGTAGCCTGACTTCATGGCCGGAATATATCATGGAACTCGGCTTCCTTGTTACCCATCCAATACCGGATATCAAGGAAATCTTTCCCTCTACATAAATTGTTAGGCCGACTACGACGCGCCATGACTCCTTTCATTATCGTCCTCGCCACCATCACAGCGATAGTGATGCTGGCCGCCAAAAGCGTTGAGTTTGTATCCGCCATCATCAAGTATCGCAAAGACAATCCTACGCCGACAGTTCCGAGTGCGACTTCCAATGATAGCCAGAAGATTTCTCTGAGGCTGCTTTGGCGCGCAGTTGGTGATTTGATGACTTCATTTTTTGCGATTGGCATGGTTGTAGGTCTGATGTTTTTCTCCGGCCCAGCCACCAAAGTAGATGTTGGCTTGGCGGGCCTTGCGATTATTATTTATGTTTCGACATTACGATCAAAACCGTCGGCCTCGTAAGTAACAAGAATTGAGACATTGATTTCCAATGAATTACAAAGCCTTGTTATTTTCGTCGTTGCTCCAACCCAGGGGTGGTTGGTTTGCTAACCATGCGCTGGATTTATTCAGAGGGCTTGGGGAAGTCCGGAGATTGGAAGCAATCGCAGCACCTCGCGTTAATTCCAGGGTTTGACAATTCACGCGATCAAGGTAATTTTTCGCCCACTATGAAAACACTCGTAATCATCGTTGCCTTATTTCTTATGCAAACTGTGGCCGTCCGTGCGGAATCGCTTTACCAGATTCCGGTCAAAGACATCGACGGCAAGGACACTTCGTTGAACGCCTACAAGGGAAAGGTGCTCCTCGTGGTGAACGTCGCCTCCAAATGCGGTCTCACCCCGCAGTATTCCGCGCTCGAAGCCACTCACGAAAAATACAAGGACAAGGGTTTCACTGTGCTTGGCTTTCCCTGCAACCAGTTCCTCAGCCAGGAACCCGGCACCAACGAGGAGATCAAGCAGTTTTGTTCGAGCAAATACAACGTTACCTTCCCGCTTTTTGATAAACTCGCCGTGAATGGGCCAAAGCGTCATCCGCTTTATGTCGCGCTTGCCGGCCCAACCTCTCCGTTCCCCGGAGACATCAAGTGGAACTTCGGCAAGTTCCTCATCGGCCGCGACGGCAAGATCATCAAACGCTTCGAGCCAAAGACCACCCCGGACGCGCCCGAAGTGACGGCGGCCATCGAAGCTGCTCTCGCTGCGAAATAACCAGCTTAGTTTTTCAAGTAAACTGTAGCGGCGGTCTATGACCGCCGCTTTTATGTCCATCGTCGATTTCCGCGTCGCCGGAGGAGTCTCGCTTAAGCAGCAATTCTGGAGGGAGATTTATTTGAACGGGCGACGGACGGATAAGTGTCGAAGAGTCGGAACGCTGGCGAAGCATTCGAGCGGAAAGGATGGTGAGCGAAAATGACCAACACAATGACCAACACGACAAACCTTGTGACCCACCCGATTTCGGACCATTTGTTAGAGCATGCCGCGATCTTCAGCGAAAAACTCGGGGTCAGCCTGCTGATTTTTTTCGGCTTCTATCTCGGCAGCCTCGTGGCCATGAGAATCATCGGCCAGGTTGGAGGAACTTCCGATCAAGGCAGGCGGGACATTCTGAATCTGATCGGCCAGATCGCAAAGATCAGCTTGCTGGTCTTCGGCGCGGTCACGGCGTTGGGAACTCTGGGCGTGAATGTTTCCGCGCTGGTCGCCGGACTGGGCTTGACGGGTTTCGCGCTGGGTTTCGCTTTCCGCGACGCGCTTTCAAATCTGCTGGCCGGAATACTCATCCTATTCTATCGCCCATTTCGCCGCGGAGATTTTATTGCGGTCGCGGGTTTTGAAGGCACGGTGGTGTGTATCGATCTCCGCTACACGACGCTGGAAGGCCAGGGCAAGATATTCCTGATCCCGAATTCCACGTTGTTCACCAATTGCATCGCTTTGACAAAAACCACGGCGATCGCGCCGGGCGCACCGGAAAGTTCTCCGCTCAAAATGGGGTGACACATTAACGACGGCGTGTCCGGGCAGTGCGCTGTAGCGCAGGCGTCCCGGCCTGCGGGTTCTGGCCCCGACAACGGCGTGTCGGGGCCAAGCCCGGTCCACGGGGCGCGGACGCCCCGCGAACCCGCAGCCGAGGACGGCTGCGATACGCGCCCGGGGGCGATGTCAGGATACGCAATTCACAAACGGCAGCCGAATTTTTCTGCTGGCCTGCTATCGTTGGATTGGGCACACTTATTTCCTATGAAACCAACGTCCAAAATTTCTCGTCGCCAGTTCATTGCCACAACTGCGGCTGCGGTTGCGGCGCCAACCTTTATCCCGGCCAGTGCATTGGGAGCAGAAGACCGCCCGGCGGCTTCGGAACGCGTCACCCTCGGCGTCGTGGGCTGGGGCATGCAAGGGCCCGGAAATACCGCCGCGTTTCTGCGCCAGAAGAATTGCCAGGTGGTCGCCGCCTGCGACATTGACAAGAACCATCTGGCCGCCGCGGTCAACACCATCAACAAGCATTACGGCAACACGGACTGCAAAGCGTATCACGACTACCGCGAGTTGATGGCGCGAAAGGATATTGACGCCGTGATGCTCGCCGTGCCGGACAACTGGCATGCGCTCGTCGCCACCGAGGCGGCCAACCACAAGAAGGATATCTACGGCGAGAAACCGCTGGCCCGCACCATCGCCGAACAGCAGGCCATCGTTCGCGCCGTCCAGAAAAACAAACGCATCTGGCAGACGGGTTCGTGGCAGCGGTCGGAAAGACATTTTCGTTATGCCTGCGAGATCGTTCGCAACGGTCTCATCGGAAAGGTCACTCATGTCGAGGTTGGCTTGCCTGAAGGTCATCACGATTTTGCCGGGACCGCGCCGGCGTTGCTTCAAAAATTGGCGAAGCTTTCGACCGACGGAAAACCGTTGAACCCGGCGCAGGTAGTTCCCGGAACGCCCGCGTGGGATCTGGCCGTCACGCCACCGCCCACCGAACTGGATTACGAGACGTGGATCGGTCCGGCGAAGATGGAGCCGTACATCGAAGCGCGCGTTCACAAGAACTGGCGTTGGAACTACAACGTCGGCGGCGGCCAGTTGCTCGACTGGATCGGACATCACTGCGACATCGCCCATTGGGGACTCGGCTTCGACAACGACGGCCCTTCCGAGATCGAGGGGCACGGCGAGTTTCCTCCAGCGAACGCCATTTGGAACACCTGCACCAAGTATCGCATTGAGCTGAAGTATCCGCAGAATATCACCATGACGATTGCCGGCGGCTACCCGGAGATCAAGAGCGGCACCAAATGGATCGGCACCGACGGCTGGGTCTGGGTGGATCGCAGTAACAGGTTGGCAGCTTCCAATGAAAAATGGGAAGAGGCGCGGAGTCTCCCGGAAGAGCAACGGAAAGTAAAACTCTACGAATCAAGAGATCATTGGGGCAATTTCATTGATTGCGTGAAATCGCGTCAGCCAACAATCACGCCAGTCGAAACCGCGCACCACTCCGCGCTCCCCGGTCATCTCGGCCTTATCTCGATGCTCATGGGCCGCAGGATCAAGTGGGATGTGAAGAAGGAACACATCATCGGCGACGAGGCCGCGACCAAACTGCTCACGCGCGATTATCGGAATCCTTGGAAGTTGAGTTGAGCGGTGCGACGAGGTGGGAGTTCAAGCTACAGCTTGCCGAACATTGCACGACACCTCCTGACACGCTAAAGCGTGAACTCCAACATTTTGTCTGACTCGCATTTCGAACCCGCGCCGGCGCGGGTCGGGAGCTTGACACTCGTTGCTTCGCTGTTAGTCTCTCGCGTTCCGTGAAGAACACGGAGTGCTCCCTGAACAATGTTTCATCCGGGCACAGTGGCGATTGCCACAGAAAAGTTTACTGATTTATGAAACGTCAATATCAACCGTCGAAGATCCGGCGCAAACGGCAGCACGGATTTTTGAATCGCAGTTCCACCAAGAGCGGACGGGCCACGCTGGCCAATCGGCGTCGCGAGGGCCGCAAGCGTTTGACGCCGGTTTAAGCGAAGGCTGGCGCCATGGCCGAGGAGCCTTCAGCCCGTCTCCCATTCGGACGCAAAATGCGTCTCAAGCAGCCGCGTGAATTTTCGCGTGTCCGGCTCGAAGGCCGGCGGCTGGCGCTCGGTTGTCTGATCGCCAACTGGCGACCGCTGCCGCCGGAGTCGCCGACGCGACTGGGCGTGATCACGGGGAAGAAAATCGGCAACGCCGTGGCGCGCAATCGCGCCCGCCGGTTGTTGCGGGAAACGTTCCGTCTGCACCAACATGAGTTGCGGCAGCCGCTCGAACTGGTCTTGGTGGCGCGGGATTCGATTGCGGCGAAAAAATTTGCGGACGTGGAAAGGGATTATCTGGCCACGTTGCGGAAAGCGGGACTGCTGAAGGAAACAGAGTGAATCCGGCTCAACACATTTTGGTTTTCATCCTGCGCATCTATCGATGCGTGTTTTCGCCCATGATCAAGGCCGTGTTTGGTCCGGCGGGGGGATGTCGCTTCACTCCGACGTGTTCGCAATATGCTATGCAGGCCGTTCAGATTCACGGCGCGCTGCGCGGCAGCGCATTGGCCGGGCTGCGCTTGTGCCGATGTCATCCGTGGGGCGGCAGTGGGCACGATCCGGTGCCGGAAAAGGATTTCACTTCTCACTGGCACGGTCGCGAAAGACGTGTGTTAAAACTCAAATCTTGAAGGCATGGATCGCACGTCAATTCTCGTTGTGGTTGTCTGTCTTGCCTTGATGCTGCTTTGGATTTTCGTACTCGTACCGCGGCTCGCTCCAACTGAACCAATGCCGACCGTGGTGACGAACGCTGTGGTTGCTGGGCAAACGCCCGTCACAACCAACGCAACCCAGACAGCGACCTCTGCTTCGCCAGCGACAAACGTTACCGCTCAAATTTTTGTCCGCCCAGACGCGCCCGAGGAATTGCTGGTGGTGACGAATGACAACGCCCGCTACACGTTCACTTCGCACGGCGGCGGACTGAAACTGGTGGAACTGGTTCACTACCCGGAGACGGTGAGTTGTTACCGGAAACAGGCTTCGACGACGAACAAGCTGGCGACCTTGAACACCGCGGCACCCGTGCCGGTTTTGACGCTGCTCGGCGATGCCGCCCTGTACGGCGACGGTGTCTTCACGTTGACGACAAACGCGATGGGAGTTCGCGCGGAAAAAAAATTACCCAACGGACTAAGCTTGGTGAAGGAATTCCAACTCAGCAGCAACTACCTGATAACCGCTTTTGTTCGGCTGGAAAACCAGTCAGCCCGGCCGCTTTCTGTGCCGTTGCAAGAGTGGGTCGTCGGCACGGCCACGCCGATGGGGCCGCTGGATAATGGCCAGGTCGTGGGCGTTGATTGGTATAATGGCACAAAGTCCGAGTCGGTGACCGAAGGCTGGTTTGCCAACCGCACGCTCGGTTGTTTTCCTGGCACGCCGCGCACGGAATATCGTGGTGGTGCCAGCAATGTTGTTTGGGCAGCCGTCCACAACCAATTTTTCACGCTGGCGGTCATGACCTCCACCAACGAACCGGCCAGCGAGGTGATCGTGCGCCGGATTGATTTACCGCGCCCGAGCAAAGAGGAAGTCGCCGCCAATTCCAAGACGGTCGCCGAGCCGCATGGTTATCAAACTTCATGGCTTTTACCGGCGATGACTTTGTCGGCCAATCAAAAGATCGAACGCCAGTTCACCCTGTACGTCGGGCCGAAGGAATATCGCACGCTGGCGCGGATCGCCGCGAAGTTTGATAACAACCTCGACCTCGTCATGGGCTTCGGCGTCTTCTTCGGGTTTTTTGCCAAAGCGCTCTTGCTGGCGATGAACTGGCTGCATCACGGACTCGGTCTGGCCTACGGAGCGGCCATCATCGCCATCACCGTCATCATCAAAGTGGTTTTCTGGCCGTTGACCAAGGCCAGCACGCGGTCAATGAAAAGGATGCAGGCGTTGCAACCGCAGATGAAAGCGCTCCAGGACAAATACAAGGACGAGCCCGCCAAGATGCAACAGAAGCTGATGGCGTTCATGAAAGAGAACAAGGTCAGTCCGCTGGGCGGTTGCCTGCCGATGGTGCTGCAGATTCCGGTGTTCTTCGGATTTTACACGATGATCCGCAGCGCGATCGAGTTGCGCGGGGCGCACTTTCTCTGGGCCTGCGATCTGTCCAAACCGGATACGGTCTTCATGATTCCGGGTTTCAATTTTCCATTGAATCCGTTGCCGCTCATCATGGGGGCAACCATGCTTTGGCAGACCAGTCTCACGCCGGTTTCGCCGGGCATGGACCCCGCCCAACAAAAGATCATGAAATACATGCCGCTGATGATGGTGGTTTTTTTGTATAATTTTTCCGCTGGATTGGCGCTTTACTGGACGGTGCAAAATCTGTTAACCATTGCGCAAATGAAACTGACCAAAACCAGCGACCCGACGCCTGCCACGGTCAAACCGCCCGCGCCGGTCGCGCCTCAGAAAAAGAAAAAATAATTAACTTTTAACTTTCAACTCTCAACCCTCAACCAACCGATGCCTGTTCAATCCAAAGCCATCCTCGAAAAATTACTGGCGCTGCTCGGCTTCGACGCGACGGTGGAAGAGCATCCGCTGGAAGACGGCCCATTGCTCGACGTGAAAACGGAGGATTCGGGTCGGCTCATTGGTCGCCAGGGCCAGACGCTTGCCGACCTCCAATACATTACAAATCGTTTGTTGTTTCAGCAGGACCCGAGTTCGCCCAAAGTGATGGTGGACGTAGGTGGTTACCGCACACAGGCGCGCGAGGCGTTGGTCAAGAAAGCTCTCGAAGCCGCCGAGAAAGTCCGCCGTTGGGGTGATGTAGTGGAATTGGAACCGTTGAGTGCGTTCGACCGCCGCATCGTCCACAACGCCATCAAGAACGATCCCACCATCGAAACTCACAGCGTGGAAGTGGAAGGCACGACGAAGAAAGTCGTGCTGTTGCGGCCCAAACATTAAGACCGTTTTCCCCAGTCACAGCCCCGGCTCCCGGCAACGGGGTTGCGTCTTCAACTCTCGTTCGCGACCTTCTTCTTTTCATAAAACCAGACTTGCATGTATCCAGGTTTGCTGTGAGAGTGGGGTTACCTCAGCAAGCAATCTACTGATCGAAAGCGAACCAACGCCAGGATTGGAAGTAAACAAAACGGTTGAATGCAGCGACTGCAAATCATCACTAGATTGAAAAAGGAGCGCGAAATGAAAGCAGAACGAAAAGTTCGGGAAAACAAATTGTTCAAGGCTGCATCTGCTGCTATAATGCCTCCATCCATGCGAATGATAAAATCGTTTACCGTTGCCGTACTGAGCATGATCCTTGGCGGATTGGGCCAGGCCCAGCCAACCGTGGTGGGCATCGACCGCAACGCCGGCCTCTCCCGCATCACCGTCCAAGGCGAGGCCAATCGCGATTACACGATCCTCGCCAGCGACCTGTCACCTACCAATTGGAATTTCCTGGCCACCTTGACTCTGACCAACTCTTCCCAATCCTGGTTTGACTCCGCCTCGGCCACGATGCCAGGACGTTTTTATCGGGCGATGAAACTGGACACACCGGTGATTCCGGAATTCGCGGATGATTTCCGGCTGATCGATCACCAAGGAGTTTCCCGTGCACTTTATTATTTCGAGAACGACTCCACCGTCAAAGCCGTGGTGCTGATCTTCACCGGCAACGGGTGCACCAACGTGCAGCAAATGATTTCCTCCATCAAATCCTTGCGCGCCCAGTTCACCCCGCAAGGCGTCGTTTTCTGGATGGTTGATGCCAACTCCGCGGACAACCGCTCCAACATTGTGGTTGAAGCCAACGCGCAGGGCATTGATCTCCCGATTCTCCACGACCGGGCGCAACTCGTCGCCAACGCCTTGCACGCCACGACCACGCCGGAAGCGGTGGCCATCGACAAGGTGGGCTGGGTGGTCTTCTATCGCGGCGCCATCGATGATCGAATTGGCGGCAGCACCAACGTCACGACGCAATATTATCTGAAGAACGCGTTGACCGATTTTCTGGCGGGTCGGACGGTATCCCCGCGTGCGACCCAACCGAAGGGCTGCGCCATCACGCTGAACTCGATCCCGACGCCTTCCTATTCCACGGACATCGCGCCGCTGCTGCAGTCCAAATGTGTCCGCTGCCACAGTGTGGGGAACTTTGCACCGTTCCCAATGACCAATTACGACATCGTGCAATTTGAGGCGCAGCAAATGCGGGTTGAAGTTTTGGCGGGCCGCATGCCGCCCTGGCACGCCGACCCTTACTACCAAAGTTTTACCAACGACATTTCGTTGACGACCAACGAAGCCGCCATGCTGGTGAAGTGGGTTGATGACGGCGCACCACGCGGAGGCGGCCCAGATCCGCTTACCAGTGCGCCTCCTCCTCCCGATTACCCATTCGATTGGCCCACCTCCTTGGGCACCCCGGACATTATCATCCCGGTTGGAAACCAGATGATCACCAACTCTGGAACCATCCCTTATCGCACTGTGAACTACACGGTCAACCTAGGTTCCAATATATGGCTGCGCGCGGCGGTTGTTCGGCCTGGCACTGTTCCGGTGGTGCATCATATTCTGGCGTATCAAAAAGGAGTGGATAATACGCTGTACAGTTTTCTGACTGGTTATGCTCCCGGTTCCTACTTGGGGGCGTTTCCCGCGGGCACTGGAAAACTACTCACTAATGGCACGGCGCTTCAGTTTCAATTGCACTATACTCCAACTCCCGCATACCCCATTGGACTCGTAACAAACGATAATAGTTACTTGGGACTTTACACCATGGCGGCCCCACCCACTTATCCTCTGATTCAATCTTCAGCGCCCGGATTGTTTTCGGTACCTCCCAACACAACCGACTATCAGGCCGTTACTGAATCGTCAGCATTTGGGACGAACGTCAGGTTGTATGAGTTCAGTCCGCACCTGCACTCCCGGGGTTTACGTTTCAAGTACGAAGCCATTTACCCTGGGGGACATGTTCCAGCCAGCGAAGTGCTGCTTTCGGTTCCTTTCTATGTTTTTCATTGGCAAACGGCTTACCGTCTGGCGCAACCGAAGGATTTGCCCGCCGGCACCAAGATTCGTTGCACCGCCGGCTGGGACAACTCCGTCCAAAATAAAGAATTGATGGAGCTCTTCACGGACCCCGACAATCCCAATAATTTTCAGTATGATCCGAATCGGACGGTGGGTTGGGGTGACCAGACTTGGGATGAGATGTTCATCGGTTACTTCAACTACGTGGTCTTGCCATGAGGTGAAGGAGTTGCAGGCAACCAAACACTTTCCACCGGCGAGTTCACCCTCATCGAGACCGTAGCGAACAAAGGTCGGCATTCAACAAGAATGCTGGGAAAAGAGGTTGTTCAAAAGCACCTTTGCACATATCGTCTGGCCACTCATGCACGTGAAAAAATTTATTGCCCTCGCATTCGGAGGCATGATCCTCACTGGATTGTGCCAGGCACAACCGACTCAATTGGGCATCGACCGCAATGCCGGCATTTCCCGGATCACCGTCCAAGGTGAGCCGAACCGCGATTACACACTCCTTGGAAGCGACATGTCCCCCACCAACTGGACCTTTCTGTCCACGCTCTCCTTCACCAACAACTCCTCGCAATCCTGGTTTGACTCCGCCTCGGCATCCATGCCCGCTCGTTTTTATCGCGCCCTCCAATTAAACCCCAACACCTTGCCCGAATACGCGGATGATTTTCGGCTAATCGACCATCAAGGGGTATCGCGTTCGCTTTACTACTACGACTACACGATCTCCACCAACGTTAAGGCCATCGTGCTCATCTTCACGGGCAACGGGTGCTCCAACGTGGCGCAAATGGTTTCCACCATCAAATCGTTGCGCGACCAGTTCACACCTCAAGGCGTCCTGTTCTGGATGATCGATGCCAACTCGGCGGACAATCGGTCGAACATCGTGACTGAAGCCAACGCGCTTGGAATTACGAACATCCCGATCCTCCATGACCGGGCGCAACTGGTCGCCAACTCTTTTCACGCGACCACCACACCGGAAGTCGTTTGCGTCAACACATTAGATTGGTCCATTTTTTATCGTGGCACCATTGATGACCGCATGGGCAGCAACCCGGTGTCCACCACCCAATATTACCTGTCGAATGCCTTGACCAGTTTTCTGGCAGGTGGAACGGTGACACCTCGGCAGACGCAGACGAGAGGATGCGACATCACCCTGACGTCGATACCCACGCCTTCCTATTCCGCCGACATCGCGCCGCTGCTGCTGGATAAATGCGTGCGCTGCCATAGCCCGGGCAACATCGCGCCCTTCGCGATGACCAATTACGCGGCCGTTTCAAATAAGGCGACACAGATGCGGATCGAAACCCTGGCCGGCCGCATGCCGCCGTGGCACGCGGATCCTTTTTACCAGAGTTTTACGAATGATATTTCTCTGAAAACAAATGAGTCTGCCATGTTGGTTAAATGGCTCGATGCCGGCGCGCCGCGCGGAGGCGGCATTGACCCCCTCACCAATGCTCCGCCGCAGACCAACTATCCCTTTGTCTGGCCCGCCGAGTTAGGCACCCCGGACGTCATCATCCCGATCGGAACCCAAGATGTTCCCGCGAGCGGCCAGATCGATTATGTCAACGTGGCCTTCACTTACAATGGACCTACCCTTCCGCTGCGTGCGGCGGTGATTCTACCTGGCACAGTATCGGTCGTGCATCACATCGCGGCTGGCAACGCACTTGCGGATAATGTCATAAATAGTTTCATGACCCTTTACGTTCCGGGCGTCTATATCGGGGCGTTTCCTTCCAACACCTACAAGCTCTTAACCAACGGAACTTATTTAGGCTTTCAACTCCATTATACCGCCAATGGGACGCACACGAACGACTCCAGTCTGCTCGGCCTTTATACCAATGCGACCGTTTCCGGATCTCCGTTGATACAGACTTCGGTTGCCGACTCGTCAAGCAGTTGGACTATTCCTGCGAACACGAACGAATATCAGTGGATACGGAGTAATGCCGCCTTTAGCACCAACGTCTGGCTGTATGAAGTTTATCCCCACATGCATACCCGCGGTTTGCGCGCCAAATACGAAGCAATCTATACGAACGGAACAAGCGAAGTGTTGCTTTCCGTCCCGCACTACGAATTTCACTGGCAGACGGTATATCGCTTCGCACAACCCAAATACCTGCCCAAAGGTAGCTACATCCGATACACGTGCGCATGGGATAATTCGGTTATGAACAAGGAACTGATGGATGTCTTCACCGACCCGGACAATCCCAACAATTATCGGTACAGTCCCACTAATTCTGTGAAGTGGGGCTTGCAAACCTGGGAGGAAATGTTCATCGGCTATTACAATTACAGTGTGGCGCCGTAAATCACCTTCCAAACAACATCAGTGGCGCTTCACGAATCGCAAGCGCTATTCTTTCTGCCACGTCAAACCGCTCTCCTCGTTGTCGTGACTAAGCGCAGGGATTTCTGTTAAGATTTTCAAAATAGAAGTGCAGCTTCGTTTTCTATTGCAAAACGAGGTTGGCTGCCTTAGAAATCACAAACATTGCCATTGAATTGGTGGAGTTCACGAGCGCCTGTGGATGTGGGGATAATTGATGACTGGTTTAAGAGGTATCTATGAAAGAAGTGTTGTTGGGAAACGAGCTTGCCAACGTTGAAACGCCAAGTCTAACTCTTGCCGACCTCCATGGCCTTCCGGGAGTTGAACCACCGGCGCGGCGTAATTTGGTGGTAAATGCCGGAGTTCACATGACTTATCCAAAAAATAATTTGTCGCAAATGCTCGAGCAGACGGTCGCCAAGTCTGCGCGGGAAACGGCACTGATTTATTTTGGCGCCCGCATCAGTTACGGCGACCTGCTCGACCAGGTGAACCGCGCCGCCGCCGGTCTGCAAGCGCTGGGGATCAAGAAGGGCGACCGCGTGGCGATGATGATGCCCAACTGTCCGCAGTTTGTGATTGGCTATTTCAGCGCATTGAAGGCCGGCGCGATCATCACGGCCACCAGTCCCATCTATACGCCTCGCGAAGCCGGCCATCAGTGGAAGGACGCGGGCGCGTCCGTCATCATCGTGGACCAGCGCCTCCTCCACATCGTCAAGGCCGTGCGCCCGGAACTCCCGGAGCTGAAACACGTCGCCGTCATCGGCATGAGGGATTATTATCCCCAGAACTACAAGTCGCTTTGCCGCAAGCTCCACGCCAAAGGCGGGAGAAAAAGGTCTTCCGCTTTCGCGCAAAGAACCTCCCCTATTACGTGGCCGGAACTCTTGAGAATTTCCAAGACCCCGCGTCCTGTCTCCATCAAGCAGGCTGACATCGCTTGCCTGCAATACACCGGCGGCACGACGGGTTCCTCCAAAGGCGCAATGTTGACACACGGCAACCTGGTCATCAACGCCAACCAAACCCGGCAATGGCTTTCCGCCGGGCGTACCGCCGACCCGGACGTCATGGTGGCCGCGCTGCCGCTGTTCCACATTTACGCGATGACCTGCATCATGATTTGTTCCGTGATGACGGGCGGCACCGTCGTGCTGCTGCCACGCTTTGAACTCAAAGCGGCCCTCAACATCATCCGCAAATATCATCCGAGCTTTTTTCACGGCGTGCCGACGATGTATGTGGCATTCAACAACACGCCCAATGTTGAACGTTATGGATTCAAATCGCTGCGCGTTTGCATGAGCGGCGGCGCGCCATTGCCGATTGAAGTGCGCCAGAAATTCGAGGAGTTGACCGGCGGAAAACTGGTGGAGGGTTATGGCCTCACGGAATCCTCACCCGTCACACACACGAACCCGCCAGATGGCGTGCCCAAAATCGGCAGCATCGGTCTGCCAATCCCCGACACCGAGGTGCGGATCGTGGACATCGAAACCGGCACGCGCGACCTGCCCGTGGGTGAAGCCGGTGAAATCATCATTCGCGGCCCGCAGGTGATGAAGGGCTACTGGAACAAGCCGGAGGAGACGGCCAAAGTATTGCGCGACGGTTGGCTCCACACCGGCGATATCGCGAAGAAGGACGAGGAGGGTTATTACTACATCGTTGATCGCAAGAAGGATTTGATCATCGCCGGCGGTTACAACATTTACCCGCGTGAAGTCGAGGAAGTCCTGTTCGAGCATCCCAAGATCAAAGAGGCCGTCGCCGTGGGCGTCCCCGACCAATACCGCGGCGAAACCGTCAAAGCCTTCATCGTCTTGCACGAGGGCCAGACCACCACGCCCGAAGAAATCCAGGCGTTCTGTCGCGAGCGACTCGCCGCTTACAAAGTCCCGCGCATGGTTGTCTTCCGCGATTCGCTGCCCAAATCCGGTGTCGGAAAATATCTCCGCCGCGAGTTGCGCAACATGTGAGATGAAAATACTCAAATACTCAAATACTCAAATACCCAAGATTACAGCCCCAAGCGTGTTTCATCGGCTAATTGGGTCTTGGGTACTTGGGTGCTTGGGTACTTCGATTCCTAACCCCCTCGTAAACTTTCCGCTTTTTAACTGACCAACCAATCATGCTGACGATCAAAAAAGCCGCCGTCATCGGCGCAGGAAACATGGGCGCTCAAATCGCCGCGCATCTGGCTAATGTCGGAATCCCTTCAATCTTGATGGACGTGGTGCCGACCGAGCTGACGCCGGAAGAACAAAAACGCGGGCTGACCTTGCAGGACCGGGAGGTGCGCAACCGCGTCACCAAGACCTTGTTCGAGCGTGCCAAGAAACTTTCGCCGACTCCTTTCTTCGTTCCAGAGAACACCAAACTCATCACCATTGGCAATATTGAAGATGACCTTCCCAAAATCGCCGACGCCGATTGGGTAATCGAAGCAGTGCTGGAGAAGATGGATCTAAAGCGCAGCTTGCACGCCAAAATCGCGAAGCACGCTCGCGTCGATGCCATCGTCACCTCCAACACTTCCGGCCTTTCCATCAACGGCATGTTGGAAGGATGTTCCAAGAAATATCGCAAGCGATTTTTCGGCACGCACTTTTTCAATCCGCCGCGCTACATGCGGTTGTTGGAAATCATCCCCAACACCGAAACCACGCCCCGGCTGCTCAAGCAATTCACGGAGTTCGGCGAAAATGTTTTGGGCAAAGGGATTGTGCCTTGCAAGGACACGCCCGGCTTCGTCGCCAACCGCATCGGCTGTTTCGCCATGCAGCACGTGCATTGGCTCACGGTGCAGGAAGGTCTGGGACTTGACGAAGTGGATGCGATCTCCGGCCGCGCGCTGGGCCGCCCGGCCAGCGCCACCTATCGGCTCGGCGACATCGTCGGCATCGATCTCATGGTGCAAGTCGGTCTGAACTTTTCCGAGCAACTGAAGAATGACGATCAAATCGCCAAGTATCCACTGCCCGATTACATCGTGGAAATGGTCAAGCGCGGTTGGTGGGGCGAGAAGAAGGGCCAGGGTTTTTACAAACGGGTCAAGACCGAGAAGGGCCGGGAAATCCTGACGCTCGATTACAAGACTCTCGATTATCGCCCGCGCCAACGCGCTCAGTTTCCCTCTCTCGAAACGGTCGGCAAGGCCGCCGATCCCGCCGAACGTCTCCGGGGTCTGTGTGCGGCGACCGACAAGGCTGGCGACTTCGCTTGGAAGCATCTCAGCGCCACCATTTGTTATTCCGCCGACCGGCTTACGGAAATTGCCGATGACGTGGTCACGGTCGATAACGCCATGCGCTGGGGCTTCAACTGGGAGCTTGGCCCGTTTGAAATCTGGGACGCGCTCGGGGTCCGCGAAACGGTCGCGCGTTTGGAAAAGGAAGGACGCGCTGTGCCGACCGTAGTTCGCGACCTGCTCGCCGCGGGCAAGACTTCCTTTTACGAAACTCAGAACGCGCGGCGATTCTTCTTCGATCTTGCCAAGCGGGATTATGTTCCGGTGCCAGTTTCGGAGAAAGCCATCAGCCTGCCGATGTTGCGCAAGGACAACAAAGTCATTCGCAGCAATGCTGGCGCGAGTTTGATCGACCTCGGCGACGACGTCGCGTGCCTGGAATTTCACGTCAAGATGAACGTCATCGGCGGCGAGCAACTCACAATGTTGAAGCAATCACTCGAAGAGGTGCGGAAGAATTTCGCCGGACTGGTCATCGGCAATCAGGGCGACCATTTTTCGGCGGGCGCGAACTTGTTGCTCGTCACCACGCAAATCCAAAATCAGGAGTGGGACGACATCAACGCGAGCATCCACACCTTCCAGCAGGCCACGACCACGCTGCGCCAGTTTGAGAAGCCCGTGGTCTCGGCTTGTCACGGCTACACATTGGGCGGCGGCTGCGAAATCACGATGGGCTCGGACCACGTGGTCATCGCGGCGGAAACTTACATGGGCCTGCCGGAAGTCGGCGTCGGTCTGATTCCCGCCGCGGGCGGCACCAAGGAAATGTTGATTCGTTGCACGGAACATCTGCCGCGCACGCCGGACACGGATTATTTCCCCGGCTTGCAGCATGCCTGGGAAACGATCGGCATGGCGAAGGTTTCGACGAGCGCGCACGAGGCGGCCAAGTTGAAATATTTGCGGATGAGCGATGCGACTGTCGTGCTCAATCGCGATTGGCTCATCGGCGAAGCCAAGGCCAAAGTGCTCCAAATGTCGGCGCAAGGTTACAAGCCCAAGGCGCAACGGGACGACCTCCCGGCTGTTGGCGAGAGCGGTCTGGCGATGTTCAAAATGATTCTCTACCAAATGCGCATGGCCGGACAGATCAGCGAGCACGATCACAAGATCGGCAGCAAACTCGCCTACGTGCTGTGCGGCGGCGATTTGACCTCGTTGCATTTTGTCTCCGAGCAATACATTTTGGACCTGGAACGCGAGGCCTTCCTGAGTCTTTGCGGCGAGGCCAAGACGATGGAACGCATCAAGCACACGTTGAAAACCGGAAAACCATTAAGGAATTAATATGAAAGAAGTTTTTATTGTGTCGGCGGCGCGCACGCCGGTGGGTAAAGCCCCGAATGGCCGCCTCAAAACCGTTCGTCCGGATGATCTCGGTGCCATCGTCATCAAGGAAGTGCTCAAACGCGCACCGCAAATTTCTCCCGAACAGGTCGAAGACGTCATCATCGGCTGCGCGATGCCCGAGGGCGCGCAAGGCATGAACATGGCGCGCATTTCATGTCAACGCGCCGGACTGCCCGACACCGTTCCCGGCGTGACCATCAATCGCTTTTGCGCCTCCGGGTTGGAGGCGATTGCCATGGGCGCGCAACGAATCATGAGCGGCATGGCTGACATCGTGATCGCCGGCGGCGCCGAAAGCATGAGCCAGGTGCCCATGGGTGGATTCAAAATGGCGCCCAATCCCTGTCTCGTGGAACAGATGCCGGACGCCTACCTCGCGATGGGGTTGACCGCCGAAACTGTGGCCAGCAAATTTCAAGTCTCGCGCGAAGACCAGGACGCCTTCGCTTACGAAAGTCATCAGAAGGCCATTGCCGCCATCGACGCCGGGCGATTCAAGGAAGAATCGGTTTCCGTCAGCGGGCGCGAAGTCACCTTGGACGAAAAAAGCAAACGAAAGGTCACGGAGTTTGTTTTCGAGGTCGATGAAGGTCCTCGTCGCGACACAACACCGGAAAAACTCGCCGCGTTGCGCCCGGCGTTTAATCCCAAAGGTTCGGTGACGGCCGGAAACGCTTCTCAGCGCAGCGATGGTGCTGCCGCTGTCATCTTGATGTCAGGCGAAAAGATGAAGGAACTCGGCCTAAAACCGCTGGCGCGGTTCGTTACGTATGCCGTTGGCGGAGTGCCGCCCGGCATCATGGGCATCGGTCCGGTGGCCGCGATTCCCAAGGCTTTGAAAAATGCCGGCTTGAAAATTGCGGACATCGATTTGATCGAATTGAACGAAGCCTTTGCCAGCCAGGCGCTCTCCGTCATCCGGCAATGCGAGTTGCCGCGCGACCGCGTCAACGTCAACGGTGGTGCCATCGCGCTCGGCCATGCGCTCGGCGCGACGGGCGCGAAGCTGACCGTCAGCATCATCAACGAACTCAAGCGGCGCAACGGTCGTTACGGTCTCATCACAATGTGCATTGGCGGCGGGATGGGCGGCGCGGGCATTGTGGAACTAGCGGCGTAAGTGAAGGAGATTCTTTGAAAATATTGGTGCCGCTGAAGCGCGTCCCCGACCCGGACACAAAAATTCGCCTGAAAACAGATGGCTCGTCCGTCGATTGGGACGGAGTTAAGTTTGCCATCAATCCCTTCGACGCCATTGCGCTGGAGGAGGCGTTGCGCATCGAGGAAAGCCAGGGCGAAATCGACATCGTCGTCGTCAGCATCGGCGGCGATGAGTGCACGGAGCAATTGCGCGCCGGACTGGCGATGGCCGCAGACCGCGCGTTGCTGATTCGCGCCGAACCCGACCTCGACCCGCTGGCCATCGCCAAAATATTCGTCGCCGTTTACAAATTGGAAAAGCCCGACTTCGTCCTCATGGGCAAGCAGGCCATCGACGACGACTCCAATCAAGTCGGCCAGATGCTCGCCGCGTTGCTTGGTATTGGCCAGGCGACCTTTGTTTCCAAATTGGAGTTGCTGGACAACAACACCCGGGCGTGCTGTGGACGCGAGACCGACGCGGGCATCGAAACCGTCGTGGTCAAACTGCCGGCCATCATTACCACCGATTTGCGCCTGAATGAACCGCGCTACGTTTCGCTGCCCGGCATCATGAAGGCCAAGAAAAAGCCGCTGGAGGAAATCACGGTGGCTGATCTCGGTGTGACTGTCGCTTCGCGCACCAAGGTTCTCGCCCTCGAACCGCCGCCCAAGCGCAAGGCCGGCGTGCGCGTCAAGACCGTCGATGAACTCGTGGACAAACTGAAAAACGAAGCCAAGGTCATTTGATATGGCAAAGATTCTCGTCCTAGCGGAACACGATGAGGGCCAGCTCAAGCTCGCCACGCTTTCGGCCATGGGCTTCGCGCACGAAGTTTGCGCCGATGCGGGCGGCTCGTACGACGTCTTGATTTTAGGTGAAGGCATCTCCGCCGCCGTGGAATTGCTGCGGGGTTACGGCGCAGCTTCCGTGCTGGTTGCCGACCACGCCGCCCTTAAAGACCCGCTGGCCGACAAATACGCCCGCGTCATTGACGAAGTGGCGCGCGTGCAAAACGCCACGATGGTCGTGGGCGCAGCTTCGACGTTCAGCAAGGACGTACTGCCGCGCGCGGCCGCGTTGTTGGATGCCGGCATGATCAGCGACGTAAATGACGTGCGCTCGGACGGCAACGATTTTATTTTCAAACGCATCATGTTCGCGGGCAACGTCATCGCCACCGTGAAACTGGACGGCGCTTTGAAGTTTTTGACCGTTCGCTCGGCGGCCTTCGCGCCGCCGCCCAAAGTAGCCGGGACTTCGCCAATCACGTCAGTAGCCGTGGACGCCGGCAAACTGCCATCGCAAATCGAATATGTCGGACGCGAGGCAAAAGTCGCCGGTCGGCCCGATTCAACCGAAGCGCGGGTGGTCGTATCCGGCGGACGCGCAATCAAGAACGCCGAAGATTTCGAGCAACTGATCGGCGGCCTGGCCGACGTGCTCGGCGGCGCGGTGGGTTCATCCCGCGCACTCGTGGATTCCGGCATCACTCCGAATTCGTTGCAAGTCGGGCAAACGGGCAAGATCGTCGCCCCCGATTTATACATCGCCGTCGGCATCTCCGGCGCGATTCAACACATGGCGGGCATGAAGGACACCAAGGTCATTGTTGCCATCAATAAGGACGCGGAAGCGCCGATTTTCGAGATCGCTGATTACGGTCTGGTCGGCGACGTGTATCAAATCGTGCCGGAGTTGATGGAGAAATTGAAAAAATAGTTTTATCCGGCTGGTTTCAAATCAATGCAACCCACCCGCGAAACCTTCGGCAACATCCCGCATTCGTCGCAGATCATTTTCTATTGCCTGACGGTGGTGACGATGGCGGTGTTCGCCTTTGGAATCTGGCGGCGATTCAAGTTGTGGCGTCAGGGCACACCCATCGGCGTCAAAGAGCTGATCGTCGGCAACCTCAAACAAGTCTGGGCCAAAGTGCAGCCAGGAGTGCGGCGTTTAATGGTGGAAGGGTTGGGACAAAAACGGGTGCGCGGTCGCGGCCTAGCAAGCTGGGCGCATATCATGCTCTTTGCCGGCTTTATGATGTTGTTTCTCGGCACGACAATGCTGGAGATCGACCACCTGTCTTCGGGAATTTCGGAGGCACTGCATTTTCACAAGGGAACTTATTACGTCATTTATGAGTTCACCTTGGATGTCTTCGGTCTTTTGTTCCTGATCGGCTGCAGTTTGTTTTTGTGGCGGCGGACGCGGCGACCGTCGAGCGTCGGCCACAAGGCGACTGACTGGTATGTGCTCGGTTCGTTCATCGCCATTGGCGTCACCGGCTATCTGCTGGAAGGATTGCGCATGACCTGGCAGCACCCGACTGGCATTGCCGCGCAATGTTCACCGGTGGGACTGTTGATCGCGCAGTGGTTCTCCGGTCTGAGCGACAGCGCAGCGCGTTCGGCACACTTCACAGTCTGGTGGCTTCACGCTTTTCTCGTGTTCGGCTTCATCGCATCGATTCCCTACACGCGGCTGATGCATTTCATCACCGGTCCGATGAATCTTTTCCTCGCTCAACCCATGCTCGGCAAGCTCGTGCCGGTATCCATGGAGGAAGTGGAGAAGACCGAACGCGTCGGCGTCAGCGCGGTTACCCACTTCAATCAACAACAACTCCTGAGTCTTGATGCCTGCATGGAATGTGGTCGTTGCGAAGATGCTTGTCCCGCCTTCGCCACGGACAAACCGCTGTCCCCGAAAAAGGTCGTTCAAGATTTGAAAGCGTTGATGACCCTGAATCTCACGCCTCACGCATCACCCACCACGCAGATTCAGCGCGCATTGCACGGCGACACCATTCAAGCCGAAACACTCTGGTCGTGCACGGCCTGCAGCGCGTGCGTGAACGTCTGCCCGGTGCGGATCGATCCGCTCACGTTGATCACGGACATGCGCCGCAATCGCGTCGGCGAAGGCACGTTGAGCGGCACGGCGGCGACGGCGTTGCGCCGGATGCAATCCAGTTCCAATCCTTGGGGCTTGCCCGCCGCCGACCGCCCGAACTGGTCGGAGGGTTTGGGCGCGCCCACGGTCAAGGAGAATCCAAATTTCGAAGTGCTATATTGGATCGGCTGCGCCGGGTCGTATGATCGCCGGGCGCAACGCGTCGCGCGCGCCGTGGTGAAACTGTTGAAGCACGCGAACCTCAACTTCGCCATCCTTGGCCGCGAAGAAAAATGCACCGGCGAATCCGCGCGCCGCCTCGGCGACGAGTTTTTGTTTCAGGAACTGGCCCAGGCCAACATCGCCACGCTGGCCAAATACAATGTTCGTAAAATCCTCGCGCACTGTCCACATTGCCTGAACAGCCTGCTCAAGGATTACTCGCAGTTCGGCGGACAATACGAGGTGATTCATCACACCCAGTTCATCTCCCAACTGATCAAGGATGGGCGATTGAAAATCCCCAGCCCCGCCGGTCAAAGCGACACCGGCGCGGTGACGTATCACGACCCGTGCTATCTCGCCCGCGTCAACGGCATTCACGAGGCGCCACGCGAGGTTCTGAGGACGGCCTTGGGCGCGTCCTCCTCACCGCCTGACTTTCGCGAAATGCTGCGTAATCGGGAAAAGACCTTTTGCTGCGGCGCGGGTGGCGGGCGCATGTGGATGGAGGAAGACCCGAAGCAACGCATCTCCACGGTGCGCGCCAAGGAAGCCCTGGTCACCGGCGCCAAGACGGTTGCGGTCGGTTGTCCATTCTGCCTGACGATGGTCACCGACGGTGTGGCGGCTCAGGACAGTTCCGCGCGCGTGCTGGACGTGGCGGAAATTCTCGCGGAGAAACTGGGCGTCTGACGTTCCCACCGCTTGCATGAACTTTTGAATTCTGTTTCACTTAACCAACACTAAAACAAAACAAGAAAACATTATGTCAGAACTAAAGAAATTGCCTCCTCACCTCATCGGCGGAAACTTTTTACTCACGGAAACCGACCCCAGCCTGGTTTTCACCCCGGAGGAATTGACGTCCGACCAACGCATGATGGCGCAGACAGCCGAGAAGTTTGTCGAAAAGGAGGTCATGCCGAACGTCGAAGCCCTGGAACATCAACAGGACGGGATCGGCCCGGCGCTGTTCCGCAAGGCTTGCAAGCTCGGTTTGATCGGGATGGAAACCCCTGCCGAATTTGGCGGCCTCGGCCTCAATAAAGTCACCGGCATCGGCGTCTCGGAGCAACTCACGCGCCTCGGCGGGTTCGGCGTCACCTGCGGCGCGCACAGCGGCATCGGCACGCAACCACTCATTTATTTTGGCAACGAAGCGCAAAAGAAAAAATATCTGCCCAAGCTCGCCAGCGGCGAATGGATCGCCGCCTACGCGCTTAGCGAAACCGGCTCCGGTTCGGACGCGCTCGGTATGAGGACCAAAGCCACGCTCACGCCCGACGGAAAACATTACGTCCTCAACGGCACCAAAATGTGGATCTCCAACGCCGGCTGGGCGGACTTGATCACGGTCTTCGCCAAGGTGGACGGCAAACTCGTCACGGCGTTCCTGGTGGAACGGACTTTCCCCGGCGTTTCCACCGGCAAGGAAGAACACAAACTCGGCATCAAGTCTTCCTCCACGCGCCGCGTCATTCTCGAAGACGTCAAAGTGCCGGTCGAAAATGTCTTGGGCGAGATCGGCAAGGGCGCCTACATCGCGTTCAACATATTGAACCTTGGCCGCTTCGGCTTGGGCGCGGGTTGCATCGGCGGCTCCAAAGATTTGTTGAAGGTCGCTACCAAGTACGCTCTCGAACGCCAACAGTTCGGTCGGCCCATCGCGTCGTTTGGTTTGATTCAACACAAGCTGGCGGAAATGGCCGTGCGGATTTTTGCCGGCGAAAGCACGACGTATCGCACCGCCGCCATGATCGACGCCGTGATGGCCACCGGCGAGATGATGGACTCCCCGGCCTTCGCGCGCGCGCTGGACGAGTTCGCGCTAGAATGCTCCATCATCAAGATCGTATGCAGCGAGATTCTCGGCTACGCAGCGGATGAAACCCTGCAGGTTCACGGCGGTTACGGTTTCACCGAGGAATTTCCTGCCGCGCGCGGCTATCGCGACTCGCGTATCAACCGCATTTTCGAAGGCACGAACGAAATCAACCGGCTGTTCATCCCCGGCAACCTCATGCGCCGCGCGCAAAAGGGACGCTTCCCGCTGATGGAAGCCGTCAAGAAAGTCAGCAAGGAAGTTCTCGACCTTTCGCCGTCACTCGATGCCGACGGCGACGAACTGGCCGCTGCGCAATCGCTCCTTGCCAACGCGAAGAAACTTGTGCTTCTGCTCGCCGGCATCGCCTACCAGAAATTCGGCGACAAGCTTATCGAAGAACAGGAAGTGCTGGCATGTCTCAGCGACATCATCAGCGACATTTACCTGGCCGAAAGCGCCCGACTGCGGACGTTGAAGGTGCGCAAGTCAAACGTCCGCCAGTCGATCATGGCCGACCTGACGCTCGTGTTCGTCAACGACGCCGTCGGGCGGATGGAAGCCTTGGCGCGTACGGCATTGACCGCCACGTCGGAAGGCGATGAATTGCGCGCGCAACTGGGAATCGCGAAACGACTGTTGCGCTGGCAACCACTCAACACCGTGGCGATGCGCCGCCGCATTGCCAAACGCTTGTGCGAAGTTGGCAATTATTCGGCGTTGGTTGCGGAGAAGTAAGTTGGGTAGGGACGCCGCGCTGCGGCGTCCAGTCGGCCTCAGAGCGATTACGGTATTGGTTTTAGCGACTCAGCCGAGGTTGGAGTTCAAGCTTCAGCTTGGCCGCACGCTAGTTCTTTAATCGGAGCAAGCTGAAGCTTGAACTCCAACGCCAAAGTCCTCGCAGCCGGACGGGATGCTGGCGGATAACAGCGCCACGCCTTCGCGGCTCGCGTGCTAATGCCCATCTTCCGCCCTCCGCCTTCTAACTTATGGCTTCTGTTTTGTGCTTCTCAGCCTTCTCCCTTTCCTCTCCGCCTCGACTGGGGAGAGGATAAAGGTGAGGTGTCGAAATCCCACGCGCCCTAAAAGTTCTTCCCAGTTTTCGCGCCCTGCGCTATCGTCGCCCGCGATGGCATCCACGTCTTACCAGGAAATCAGAGATTCGTTGCGGCAACTTTACCTGGACGACCCACGCCCTTGGCTGGTCGGCTTCAGCGGCGGCAAGGACAGCACGATGGTTGCCTCAGTCATCGTCGAAACCATTGCGGGCATCCCCGACGGTCAGCGGAAGAAGCCGGTCGCCATTCTTTGCACCGACACGCGCGTCGAGATTCCTGCCATCGCAGAGACGATCGAGAGCACACTTGCCAGGATCAACAAGTTCTCCCAGCAAGCTGCCCTCAATATCGAAGTCAACCTTCTCAAACCGCCCGCCGAACAATCCTTTTGGGTGAACATCATCGGGCGCGGGTACCCGCCGCCCAACCGAGTCTTTCGCTGGTGCACGCAGCGCCTCAAGATTGATCCCGTCACCGTGTTTGTAAACCAGCGCATTGGGCACTGGGGCGAAGCCATCCTGCATCTCGGCGCGCGCCGCGCCGAAAGCTCCACCCGCGCACAGACGATGGCAAACCGCGACACGCGCGACGGCTTGAACCGTCACCCCGATCTCCCGCGCGTCTGGGTTTCCAACCCCATCGAATTCCTTACCACCGAGGAAGTCTGGGCTTATCTCCTCCAAAAACCGAACCCGTGGGGCGGCGACAACCGCCCGCTCTACAAACTCTACGCCAGCGCCTCCAACGGCGAATGTCCCATCCAGATTGACACCAGCACGCCCAGTTGCGGCAACTCCCGCTTCGGCTGCTGGACCTGCACCGTTGTCGAACGCGACAAAGCCGGCGAAGGCCTGCTGGCCCTTCGGAGTGAAACCATCTGGAACTAAAGCGATGAACTACTGGCTCGATTTGTTTACCGGCGCAACTTGGGACGAGTTTCAGAAAGCTGGTGCGAATGTCTCAGGTTTTCGCCCGCGCATGCGAAACGCCGCAAAGAATGTTAAGCCGGGAGACATTCTTCTCTGCTACCTCACCGGAGTAATGCGCTGGGTCGGAGCATTGGAGGTTGTCGGGTTAAGCAGGGACGACCGTCCGATCTGGAAGGACGTTGATTTCCCGGTACGGTTCGATGTTAAGCCGCTGGTCGTTCTACAGCCGGAGAATGGCATCCCGATGAGCGAACTCGAAGGCCGGGTCAATTTTTACCGAAGCGCGAAAGACCGTGGCAAGTTCAGAGGTTTCGTCCGGATGAGTCCAAATCGTTTTGGAGTGGAAAAGGACGGAGCATTGGTCTTGGATCTTCTGAGGCAGGCGCAATCTTCACCGATTGCGCGTCCCGTTGACCCGAAAAAACTGGCCTACCGGCCCAAGTTGTTCAAGGCCGAGCAACGGAAAGGTAAGCGGACAGTTTCCGTTGTTGTCAGCGTTCCCGAGCCAGAAGAGACACAACTTGAGATTCCCGATGAACAAGTGTCGGAGTCTCAAGAAATTTCCGCCGTCAGCAAGCACACCGAGATTCAATACAACCTTTTGAGTCTCGGTGCTGACATGGGCAACGACGTTTGGGTGGCGCGCAACGACCGCTCCAGACAATGGCAAGATCAGGTGCTCGGCGAAATGCCTCGAATGGTGGCAGAGCTTCCGACACAATTCAACGAAGTCACGAACAAGACAATCGAGTTGATTGATGTTCTGTGGCTGAAGGGGAACTCCATTGTGGCTGCGTTCGAGGTCGAAAGCACTACGAAGATTTACTCTGGCCTGCTGCGAATGAGCGACTTGTTGGCCTTGCAGCCCAATCTGGAAATCAATCTCTTCCTCGTTGCGCCAGATGAGCGGCGTGACAAGGTCGAGCAAGAAATTTTGCGCCCCACTTTCGCGTTGCGGGAAAAACCTTTGGCCAAGGTCTGCGGTTTCATCGCCTTCTCGACGTTGCTGGATAAACTTCAGGGCATCAGACGGCTGAATCTCGCAGCCTCGCTAAAGCCGGATTTCCTTCAGAAGATCGCAGAGTATTTTGAGACGGACGAAGCTGCTGTATGAACGCGCTGACGCAATTCGACGAGCAGGCAGTCAAGCGTTGAACCGTGTTTACAGTTTGAGCGATATGAGCAAATCAACTAAAACTTCAGACGTGAAAAAGAAATTGGGCAAGCCGAGCCTCAAGCCTCGCGAGGTGACCGAGAAACCAGTGGGCAAGTTGGTATTCGACACCCTCAATCCACGGTTGCCGTCGTATCTGAATAAGGGAAGCGAGACTGATGTGATTCAGTGGATGCTCGACGAAGCGAATATCGTCGAGTTGATGGGAGCGATTGGAGAGCAGGGGTATTTCGAGGGAGAGCCACTCATCGTCGTCGAGACCAAAGCAAACAAAGGCGTGTTCGAGGTTGTGGAGGGCAACCGACGCCTAGCAGCTGTGAAACTCCTCAGTCATCCTGAACTCGCCCCAACACACAAGAACGCCGTCGCGACTGCAAGTGCCCAAGCGAAGCACAAACCAACCGATATTCCTGTACTGGTTTTCGATGAACGCAGTGAAGTATTGCGTTACTTGGCGTACCGGCACATCACAGGCGTTGAACAGTGGAATCCTCTTCAGAAAGCGCGCTATCTGAAGCAGCTTGCGAATGAGCCTGACTTCAAGAAGCTTGGCAAGGATGAGTTGCGCCAGCGGTTGGCGAAAGAGATCGGAAGCAACGCCAACTACGTCGCACGGTTGTTGGCTGGCCTTGCGGTCTATGCCAAAATTGCTGATCAGGGATTCTTCAAGATTCCGGGACTCGATGAGCGAACGATCTCATACTCGGTGCTCACGACGGCTTTGACGTATTCGAGTCTGGCCCGACACATCGGGTTGGACAGCCCTACGGATGACGATGCCGCGAAGATTAAGTTAAAGGGGCTGGAGGAGCTTGCCAAATGGGTCTTTGAGGAAAACACGGAAGGGTTTACCCGTGTCGGCGAATCACGCGGGCTCAAAAAACTTGCGCGCATTGTCGAAACGGACAAGGCGCTGCAGAAGTTCCGGGATGGACGCAGTCTTGACGAGGCTTTCGCCTTTACCACCGGCCCGGCCGAAGCATTTCGCGATGCTCTTCGCCAGGGCAAGTCGCAGTTGGAAATCGCTCGCGACACCGTGCATCTCATCGACAATCACCAACAGGAAGACGCAGACCTTCTTAAGGAAATCCAGCGAATTACCAGACTCGTCTCAGGTCACGTCGAGGACAGCTTGGCGAATTCTACGAAGAAGAGCACCGACGCCAAGTAGCCCGCCATGACATACTCCCTGCCGAAGCATACCGCGTTTGACCAGCACCATTGGGCTGATTGGGTCGAACTATTGTGCCTTGCTGACCCCGATGGCGAAATGTCAGCTAGTCGCGTTATCCAACAAGCAGGGCAGCGCAACAAGGATTTGGGGGAGGCGCAGGAGGTCGATGATCTTGACGACGTTTCCGACGCGGAATTGGACAAGGCGGAGCTTGGCGACAAGTGGCGGGAACGGGTTGACGAGTGGTTCGGTCACTTGCATTTCCGTGCAAAGCATTTCGGCGATAGTTATCCTTTTGAAGTGAAGGGCGGCCCTTCCTTGCTGAAAAAGCGGGCGGAGCTGACCGAACGCCACAAGCTCTACGTGGCCTTGCTCATGGCATCGAATCTAGGCTACTTCAACGCCTACCAATCTGACCTGACCGCCAGTTTTGAGTTGCTATGTTTGGAGGTATTCAGATCGTGGTTGCCCGAACGCGCCCAAGTACATTTGTTTGGGAGCAATAAGCTGAACGAAGGAATTTTCTCAGGCCATCTCTTGGCGAAGATTGGCAAACTCGCTGAACACTTGAACGAACACATTCACCCGGATATCAGCGAAGACTCGTTTGCGCCAGAGGACGCTGGCGACAATGGACTTGACCTCGCGGCATGGATACCGGTGGGTGACTCTTCGCCGGGCACGGTGATTTTCTTTGGCCAATGCGCCTGCACCACAGAATGGGTTCGGAAACAGGATTCGTCAGCTTACGAGGCATGGAGCAGCGTGATCACGCTTGCGTCCCGTCCACTGAATGTCGTGTTCATCCCGTTTTGCCTCAGGTCGGCTTCCGGTTCGTGGCATTCGCCTCAGGATCAACACCGACATGTTCTTATGGATCGCTCACGCGTCATGCACTTCTTGGAGGACAAGGTTAAAGACCTGCTTGGCTTGCCGGCTTTCAAGGCAGTGGACGAATGCTTGGCCAATGGATGATCTTGATTGCGTATGAAAGTCCAACTCACAGCGGTGTCATTGTTCTCGGGCTGCGGAGGATTCGATTACGGTGCAGTCCAAGCCGGGGTGAGGATCATTTGGGCGAATGACAACGATCCCTACGCCGCCTCAGCTTACAAGTCCATCTTGCCGGATATTCCATTCACGCAAGGCGACATACGGGACATCGAGGATTTCCCGAGAGCTGACATTCTAATCGGCTGCTACCCTTGCACCGGTTTCAGCGAGGCTGCTCGCCGCCGTCCGAAGGACTTCAGCAAGCGCGATCTCCGCGCGAATCCGGGCAATTACCTTTACCGAGAGTTCCTTCGCGCATTGAGGCAAGTCAAACCGAAGTTCTTGTTTGTGGAAAACGTGAAGGGCATGCTGACAGCTGAGCAGGGATGGTTTTTCGAGAGACAGTTGGATGGATTTCGGCGACACGGCTTTCGCGTTCAGTTCAAACTCCTGAATGCTGCCCATTACGGCGTCGCTCAGGAGCGACGGCGAATTTTCATCGTTGGGGTACATGAGGACGTCACGAACTTTGAGTACGAATTCCCCAAACCTACCCACGGGCCTGATACGAGTACTCCATTCACGGTACTGCGTGACGCCATCGGCGATTTGGTTGCGAAACCAGATGACGACCATTGCCGGAAGAAATTTCACGGACACTACCTGACGAGAAACCGAAAACGAAATTGGGATGAGCTTAGTTACACGGTCGTTGCCCATGCCGGCCATGTGCCGCTGCATCCCGATGGGCGGCCGATGAAACGAACCGGCAAAGACCGTTACGTGCTCCAAGGCAAAACCAACCGCAGGCTCAGTTGGCGGCAATGTGCTGCGATCCAAGGCCTGCCGGATCAGATCGCTGTTGATGGCGGAATCTTCGCCAAGTACCGGGTGGTGGGCAATGCCGTTCCGCCACCTTTGGCGAGAGCGTTGTTGATGCCGGTCGTCAAAGGCTGGCAGAAGTTAAAACGGTAGCCTTGCCGTTTTCAGCAAGGCTCTCTTGACCCGACTGAGTACCTGCTGTGGCTGACTTAACTCATGTGCCCAGACACGAACCACACGCCAGCCAGAGGTTCTCAGGCTTCGGTTGATTTGTCGGTCGCGTAGGCGGTTGCGGGCCAACTTCGCCATCCAATACCTGCGATTGGTCTTCGGCTGATGTCCATGCGTCGGACACCCATGCCAAAAACATCCGTCAACAAAAACTGCAAGGCGCCGTTCCCGGAATACGAAATCAGGCTTGCCGGTAACCTTGACATGCCTCCGCCAACCTCTGATGCCGTGCTTTCGGAATAACGCAGCCAGTTTGATTTCCGTGTCCTTGTTGCCGGTCGCGCGAATAGCCGCCATGATCTGCGACCTTTTACGTTTGGAGAAAGCGTCAGCCACGATCCCAGCATAATGCAAAGAGCTCGTGACAGCGATGCACGCGTTTCCAATTCGACGCCGTGACCTGAACAATCAGAAAGCGGCGGGCGGAATCCTGCTCACGCTGGAAAAGCCCACCAAACCCATGCGCGACGAAGCCGTGGACGCGGGCGGTTACGAGTCGAAGCTCTGGCACGACAAGGATTATCCAAAAATCCAACTGCTTACGATTGAGGGTTTGTTGAGCGGCACCGAGCGCGTGGACGCGCCGCCGCAAATGAATCCCTTTGCCAAAGCGCAACGCGAAGCCAAGCCGGAGAAGCAGACGGAGTTGATTTAGAAATAGGTGAAAATGCGGCTTGTCAAATCTGACGATTCTGGCATGGATTACTCTGCGATCACAGGCCGCTGGGATCGCCCTCGGCAAGACCCTGACCGAAGGAATTCCGCAAAATGGAACCAAACGCATTCATCTGCCCCGAATGTGGCTCTCCGCAGCGGGGCGAAACAGTGTTGTTGGCAACGGATTTGAAAGAACCGAATCTGTGGTGGAGCGTTCTAAGGCGGATTCAGTGTGGGCAATGTCAGTCAACCATTCCTGGTCGTTTGGGTGAGCGATGGGAGCAGCTTAGTTTGGAGCAGGCGCAAAAGGAGTGGCGCGAGGTTTATCGAGCATCGCAGCCTGCCTGGCGCGACCGGTGAAGTAATTCAACGCGTAGCCTGGCCGGAGAAGCAGACGGAGTTGATTGAGGATGGAGTCGTTGGCAACCATCCAAGGTCACTTATCATCGGTTGTGCCAGTGGCCGGCAAAATAGCCGGCTCGGCCGCGAATTGGCGAGAAATGGATTCCTCAAAAATCAGCAATCAGGTCATGCGGAATTATCAGCCGGCAAAAGTTGACTCGGCGGTTCATAGGTGTGACCGCATTGCCTTCTTCACCATGGCCAATAGTTCATCGGCCTGAAACGGCTTTGCCAAAGTGTCAACAGCTCCCAAGTGTTTGGCCAGGCGGAGCACATGGAATGCTCCCGGCCTGCCACAGATGGCTATGATCGGAACTTCTGGAAAATCCTTGCGAAATTCCGCGATGGTTTCCATTCCCTCCTGCGTTGGCATGAAGAGGTCGGTAATGACCAGATCTGCGGGGCTGGCACGGTGTGCCTCTACCCCTTCCCGCCCATCCGAAGCCGAAACGACGTCGTAGCCTTCCAACCTGAGAGTTTGCTCCAGCATCTCCCTCATCCCGGCATCGTCGTCTATGACAAGGATTCGTGGCATTCCGCCTCGATTTCAGACAGAGATCGTACTCCGTCTCATTCAAAATTCCGACAATGAATTTGGCGGACGGTCATCCGCAAAACCAGCGCCCTAGGTGCTGGCGGAATGTCACGTCTTTGAGTCCCTAAAAATTCAGCCGGAGACGCACCATGAGCGTTCGTTCGCGCGGCAGTTCGTTGTAAACGTTGAGCGGATTGAGACGGTAATCCTGATCGGTGATGTTGAGCAAACCGAGCGCCACCTCGGCTTTCCGACGCGGAAAGCGATAACCAGCAAATGCGTTGAATTGCCAGAAGTCATCGCCCGGCTCTTTCGGCGTGTAGCCCTGGTTCTCCTGGGTATACCAGCGGGCTTCGCCTTCACCGAAGAATCCGCAGGGATGATTGAAGATCGCGAACAAACTTAAGTGGTGCATAACGCCCTCCAGGCGTTGTCTTGGCTGGAAATTGCCAAAGATAAGACCGTCGGGCACGTCCACGAAGTTGTCCCTAAGAACCGCCTGACTGATGCGATAACGCGCGCCGAACGACCATTCCGCATCCACCAATTGGTTGGCCGTAAACAGCAGTGATTGCTCCTGATAATCCAAGTGCTCGCGAAGGCCGGAGGGAATGGCGAAATCCAACTGATCCGGAAGCACGTCGAAAGTCCCGACCGCTCGACGGACTTCGGAATTCAGCAGTTCACCGGAAACGCCCAGGTAAGTTCCGGTGGAGAATTTCTGCTCTAGCGAAATCCCGTAGGTTTCAAATCTCGCGCCGACATTGGCTCCCGCCACAGATTCAGGAATGATGCTCCGGAACGATTGGACAAAACCCGCCACCTGCGAAGGCTCGAGTTGGTAGCTCTGATCCAGGCTGGCGCCCGCCAGGGATCGCGCATAAGCAAAACGCGCGACCGTGTTTGGCACGGGTCTCCAAATCAGGCCAGCCTTGGGCGAAACCTGATCACTGGTTTTTTCACCCGCCGAAATGGGCGCAGTCCGAAAATTTTCAGGGAAGGTCATTCGGTCGTAGGTCAATCCCCCAATCATTTCCAACCAGTCGGTGATCTCCCACTGATGATAGCCGTAAAAACTGATGCGCCGGAAGAGCGAAGTAATGTCCTGTTGCGCTGCCGGAGCCGGAGGATCTGGAAAAAGAGCGCCGTAAGTGGAGGGCAGGTTTTGGAGATTGGCCGTTTCAAAATGACCATACTGAACGCGCGCGCCGAAAATGGTATTATGTGAGGGCTGCTGCCAGATTTGTTGCAGCTCTGCCGAATAAATCTCCAGCTTGTTGACAAGATTCTCATGCATCGTGATGCCCTGCACGCCGGTCAATGCTGTGACGCCGGGCGCAACGTCCGGCCTAAACGCAACGAGGGTCGGCTGTGCCTGGTTGGTAAACGAATCAGTATCGTCGAGGCGGGTTGCGAAGAAAAAGGTGTGAACACCGGGACTCCATTCGTGGTGATAGCCAAGGGCAACAATCGGCTCGTGTGTTTCATTATAGCGGAAGGTAGGACTCGCCATAGTGGGACGATAGTACTGGGCCAGGTCCCCGCCTTCTGCCTCAAAGTGTTCAGCCCGCAAATAAACACTGTCCTGTGGCGAGAGTTCTTGCTTCATCGTCAAAGCGAGTTGCCGCTCGATGATGTCATTATTCAGCCGCTGGCCGGGGTCGGAACGATAGAATGCTTCCAGACTGTAGTTCAAGTTCTCGAAAGTTCCGTACTGTGCGCCGGATTGCCTCCACGCGCCTCGACTTAGGTATTCCGTGCTTGAAACGACCCCGAAACGATCCCGTTCAAACAACCGGGAATATTCATGCTGCGAGATAGCAGGTGTAAGCGCGCCCGCGCTCACCGGGGCGAGCAAATCGGCCAGCAGATATTCGTTCAAAGCGGCAGTCTCATAACGAAGGTTGACCAAGTTCGGATCGCGAACAGCGTTGTAGCTGTTGGCCAAAAAAAGGTGCGCGGAATAGTTTCCATAATCATGGTTCACCGCGCGGGATGCTTCGCGCACGGCGACATCGGACATGCCGGCGTCGTGATACATTGCCGCAAGATTGGCGCCGCGCACGGCCTGGTCCTGGTCCAGCAAAAGTTGCGAGCGATAGACGCTGCGGTTGTCGTTCAATTCCGCCGACTTTTCCAGGTCACGAATCGCTTCGTTGATCCGGTTGTTCTGCTGATTGAGCAGGGCCGAATAAAGCCACGCAGTTGGGTCGTTCGGGTCCAGGTGTTTCGCGAGTTCAAGTTCCTTTGTGGCGCGAGGGGAATCGCCCGCGTTGGCGTAAGCCTTGCTTAAATAACTTCGCAACACAGCACGCTGGGGCTCGAGCGCCGCCGCCACCAACAAATCTTCGCGTCCGCCCGCTGCGTCGCCAAGACGGATACGGCACAGCCCCCGGCCGAGCCAGGCATTGCCGAGAGCGCCATCCACGGCGAGTGCGCGATCGAACCAGAAGATAGCCTCGCGAGTCTTGTTTTGCGCCGCGAGCAGGAAGCCCTTCAAAGCGAGTGCTTCGGCGTTACGGGGCGTGAGTCCGAGGCTTTTGTTCAAGGCGTCCAGCGCGCTTTCCGTGTGGCCGAAACTAAACTCCAGTTCCGCGACGCGTTCCCAAGCGAAGCCAAAATCTGGCGAGATGGTCACGGCCTGTTTTGCCAGATTCAACGCGCGTTCCAGCGAAATTTCGCGCACAGCGCGGGATTGTTCATGGTAGGAATTCGCAAGGAATTCCGTGGCCAGTTCCGGATTGACGATGGAGGGACTCGTCTGACGCTTCACCGCGGCGATGAGTTGGCGCAAAGCGGTGGCGAGCCGCTGAGGGCGCGCAGAGGCATCGACAACAGACAGCGAAGACAGCGCCGCTTCAGCGTCCTCGACTTGTCCGACACCAAGGAGCAGCGCCGCGTAATAGACACGTTCGGCGTCGGAGTCAGGCTGGCGCGTGGCCGGATATTTCGCCAGCGCCGCCAATAAATCACCCGCACGATATGCATCAATGGATTCGGCAAGGATTCTTTGCTCGTCGGACGTGAGTGGCAGTTCCGCCAGATCGAGCACCGCAGGATAGTAAAAGCACCATTGAAGGACGTTGTTGGCGATAAAACCCGCTGTACGAGCTGGCGCTTGGCCCAATTCCGCAACAGCCTGCTGGCCATTTGTGAGGACGAGTGTGGCCGGCTCGTTGCCAAACTGAATTCTGCCATCGATCACGGACAAAGTTGTAAATTCCGTGGCATTCGTGGCAGTGATCGCCATGACGAACTCGGTGCCCTCCACGCCCGCAACCGCGCCGCGCGTAATCACGCGGATGCGCCCCGGCGTGTCGCGATGGAAAAAGGAAATAATCCCCCGGACCAGGTGCAGGCCGAATTGTGCCTCGCGCGAGTGCGGCGGGAGAATTTCGAGTTCCGTCGAAGCGCCGAAAGGCAGGATACTTTGATCCGACCAACGAAGTGCGCCCCGGCTGTTCACCCCGGAGCGCAATCGGTCGAATGGGTGCAATACTTGGTTGGTTTGCGTGAGCACCCAGGTCGTGGCACCGGCGGGGGAGATTTCCACCGCTCCCTGGAGTTCCGCGATTCGGATTTCATTTTTGACCGCACGGACTGTTGCGGACTGCGCGCAGGACATCTCGGCCCAAGTTGCAAGACATCCCAAAATTGCAGCCAAGACAATCTTCCGACCGCCTGTGGGAAATGGGTTCAATCGTTGTTTCGTAGCGCGTGTTGCACCATGTTTAGGTGAAAAGTTGTCGCCGATCAAGTGATTCGTATGCTACCAGATTCGCTGTTCCCCTGTCCTCAACTCCGCTTCCATTTGATTTGTCGGCGATTGGGCCAAACAATACACTGGTGCGAGACACACTATATGGACGAGTTGATTCCAACGCGCGCGACTCTGATCCAGCGACTCAAGAACTGGCAGGACCAGTCAAGCTGGCAGGACTTCTTTGATACTTACTGGAAGCTCATCTACCACGTTGCCCTTAAAGCTGGTTTGCGAGAGGCCGAAGCGCAGGATGTGGTACAGGAAACAATGATTTCTGTCGCCAAGCACATGCCCAGTTTCAAGTATGACCCGGCGATTGGCTCCTTCAAGGCGTGGCTCTTAAATATGACGCGTTGGCGCATCAGCGACCAACTCCGCAAGCGCGAAATTGCCGCCGAGCACCGTGCATTTTCAAATGACACTGCCACAGGCACCCGCACGGTGGACAAAGTGGTCGATCCGAGGAGTCAGGAATTAGACGCCGTGTGGGAGGCCGAATGGAAAAAGAATCTGTACGATGCCGCAATTGCGAAGGTGAAGCGTCGTTTTGATCCGCAGAAGTATCAGATCTTCGACCTTTACGTAAATAAGGAATGGGCACCCGCCCGAGTGGCCACTGCCTTCGGGGTGTCTATTGACCAGGTTTATTTGGCCAAACATCGCGTGACGGAGATGATTACGGAAGAAGTCCAACGACTGGAAATGCAAATGACATGAAGTCTGATTCTGTGGTCGCGGATACTGTGGGTAAATGCGATTGAAAAGCATCTTTTCCTTATTCTCGAGCAGGTAACGTTTCTCGATCAAGGAATTGCAAAGCAGCTCGTCGGTCATCCCGCATCTCCTGGCAACCACAGGGGAAAATCAGATGGAAGTGCCTGCCTCGCTGCTGAACGAGCGCTTTCCAATAGCTCACGATGACCGGTGATAAGTCCGCCTGCTGCAACGGCTTTATTCACTCAATTCGTGCTGAATCCGCTTTGGTCGGCTCCCAAATGATTTTTTTTGAAAGATTTCCGCATTCCTTCCGTATTGATCTTGGGAAGAGCTATTTGGGTTGCGATAGAAACGGGCAAGAAAGGTTTAGGGGGCGTGTAAAGCCCGAGGCGGGGAAGCTGTTGCATGGCTTTCCCTGCAACAGCTTTTTTGAAGGTTGGAGTCTGGCAAGAGATCAAGTGGCAATGACAAATAAATACATTTTGGCAAAGCAAATATCATGTCCGCCGCACGGATTTTACTTTTAGAGGACAACCCTCACGACCGGGAACTGTTGGAACGAACGCTGAGGGTTAATGGCGTGACGTGCGAAATCGTTCACGTCGAATCGGAACAAGCGTTTCAAACGGTACTCGAAAAAGCCAAGGCCGATTTGATTATCTCGGATTTCTCGCTTCCGTCCTATGACGGCATGGCTGCACTGGCTCTGGTCCAGAAACTTCAACCAGAAACTCCGTTCATTTTCGTATCCGGGACCATCGGCGAGGATCGGGCTGTGGAAAGTCTCAAATCCGGTGCTACGGATTATATCCTCAAAAACCGTCTTGAGCGGCTGGTGCCAGCGGTACGGCGCGCGCTGCGCGAAGCTCAGGAGCGCACGGAACGCCGGCAAATCGAGCAACAGTTGCGCCAGGCGCAGAAAATGGAGACCATCGGCCAACTCGTCGGGGGCGTGGCACACGACTTCAACAACCTGCTCGTGGTCATCCGTGGCAATGCCGAGCTTGTGCTGATGGATGTTGAGCAGCTCAGCGAAGATGCCAGAGAGTCCCTCAAACAGATCGTTGCTGCCTCGGAACGCGCTGCTAACTTGATCCGTCAGTTGCTTGCCTTAGGGCGCCAACAAGTCATGCGGCTTCAACCATTGAACCTCAATGAAGTTGTCGAGGATCTGACTCGAATGCTCGACCGCATTATCGGCGAGAAAATCCATCTGCACTGCAGTTACACCATGCCCCTCCCTCTCTGCAAGGCCGACGTAGGCATGATGGAGCAGGTTCTCGTTAATTTGATCGTCAATGCTCGTGACGCAATGCCCCACGGCGGCCAGCTAACCATCGCAACAGAGAAAACCAACCTAGATGAAGCGCATGCAGCCGTTCATCCTGAGACTCGCGCTGGTGAGTTTGTTTGCCTGACGGTGAGCGACACTGGGACCGGTATTGCATCGGAACATTTGCCGCGAATTTTCGAGCCGATGTTCACAACGAAAGAACAGGGTAAGGGAACTGGTCTCGGATTGGCCACGGTCTATGGCATTGTAAAACAGCATCAAGGTTGGATCGAGGTATCGAGTCGGGTGGGCGTTGGTAGCAGCTTTAAGATTTTCATACCAGCTATCGCATCCCCTGCGACAACCGCGACTAGACCAGAAGCGGAAGCAAACTTACCGGGTGGCAATGAAGGAGTTCTCCTGGTGGAAGACGACGTTGGAGTTCGTATCATGACGCGGCGTGTCTTGGAGACCGTTGGTTATCGCATTTGGGAAGCCGCCACCAGTCGGGAAGCTTTGGACATCTGGAAAACTCGCGCGCCGGCAATCGATTTACTGTTTACGGATATCATCCTGCCCGACGGCCTCACCGGCCGCGAATTGGCAGAACAATTATGGGCGCAAAGACCGGCGTTGAAAGTCATTTTCACGAGTGGCTACAGCGCCGATGTGGCAGGCAAAGATACAGAGTTCCTCCGACGAACAAAGAGTTACTTCTTACAGAAACCGTGCCCCGCACCTACGCTCATAATGATGGTGCGCCGTTGCTTGGATGGGGAATAGGGAATAACTCGACTCCTAAGAAATGGCACAAATCCTTGTTATAGATGATTCCGCCGAAATGAGGGAGACGCTAGAGCAGACGCTCAGGACGGCTGGCCGTTTTCTTCAGCGACGCAAGATATTCGACTAAATCCACGAGGTCTTGTGTGGCCATGGCTTGTTGCAAACCGGTTGGCATGAGCGAAGCCTTCATCTGTTGGCGTTTCACAATGTCGGTTTTCTGATAACGGCTCACGATGCCGGTCTGGGCCTTGATCGTCAGCTCATCCGCGCTCTCGCTTACGATCAGGCCGAACGCTTCGTCGCCGTTTCTCAGATCGATTTGCCACGCCTCGTAACCGGAGGAAATGCCGGCGTTCGGATCGAGGATGGCCTCGTAAAGCGCATCCTTGCCCAGTTTGCTGCCGATTTCGGAGAGGTTTGGGCCTACCTCCGCGCCGTGGCCGTTCACCTGATGGCACTTGATACAGCCGACGGTTTCGCGGGCGAACACTTCAGCCCCACGCACGGGATCGCCTTTCATTCTTAACAATACAGCGATGGGCGGCAATGGCTCGGCGTTCCGGCCCTGTGGCAAGGGTAATAGCTTAGCGGCCTCGGTTTTGATCTCGGTCCAACGAACGTTATTGAGTTCGGTGCTCGCCGTGAATTTTAAATCGTCAGACAGTTTTTCTTCTCTGGCCAATGTTAGTATCGCCGCCGCGCCGTCCTGAATCCTGGCCATTGAGCGCACGACTTGCTTTCGCCAGTTCACTTCGCGATTCGTATCCGTCACCAGCGGCGCGAGGAACGGCACGATTTGTTTCTCGCCGGTGTTGCCCAGCGCTTCGATGACTTTGATTGCGTTGGTGCCGGTGAGCGAATTTGTCAGCAACGCGAAATCCTGATTGGCGAGTATCAACCGCATCGCTTCGACCCCGCTGCTGTCGTTTGGATGTTGAATGGCGAATGCCAACAAGGCCGGGCTTTGGTCTTTGATTTTGAAGTCACGGACGAGGTCGACGAATTGCGGAGTGCCGCGGACTTGGTCGAGTATTTTCAACACGGCGGTCTTTACCGCGGGATTGGTTTCGAGGTCGATTCCTTGTAGGCGGCTCAAAGCTTCGATGGCGATGGCCGTGCGTTCTGGAGGTTTGACGGTCTCGGGTTCAGCGGCAAAAACTGTGTGCAGATGAACCGTGAGGAGGATTGTGCAACAAACCAGTCTGATGAACGGCAAAGGAGGATTCATTCGAGAACGTGCTGAACCGGTTGCAAAAATAAATTGTCGAAAGAAACCCACCCCTGACCCCTCCCAGGAGGGGAGCTAGACCGGTCGCCAGAATATATGTCCTGATAAGAATGCGCAAACCCCTCACCCGGCCTTTGGTCACCCTCTCCCCATTCAATGGGGAGAGGGAAGGGGTGAGGGGCGATCCGGAAATTCATTTTGGCAGTCAGTCTGGCGAGCGGGCCGACCCGTCACCAATGCAGCACAATTTTCCCGACCGCTTTGCGCGAAGCCAGGAATTCCATCGCCTCGGCGACTTTCTCCATCGAATAGCGACCGCCGATCACCGGCTTGATTTTTCCCGCTTCATAGAGCGCGAAGAGATCCTTCCACGCTGCTGCGATCTTGGCCGGATTTTGTTGGCGATAAAGTCCCCAGTGGAGTCCCACGACGCTGTAGTTTTTGATCAGGATATGATTGGCGGCGAAGCTGGGAAACTTGCCGCTGGTAAAACCGATGAGCACAATCCGGCCCTCGAACGCGACGCACTTGACACTGCGCTCCCCAACCTCGCCGCCGACGGGATCGAAAATCACGTCGGCACCGCGTCCTTGCGTCTCGCGTTTGACGACCTCGACAAAATCCTCCGTCTGATAATTGAGAGCGATGTCCGCGCCGCATTCGCGAATGAGGTTTAGTTTTTCGTTCGAGCCGGCAGTGCCGATGATTTTGCCGGCTCCAAGCGCGCGCGCGATTTGCACCGCCGCAAGACCCACGCCGCCAGCGGCGGAATGAACCAACACCGTCTCGCCTTTTTTCAACTGCCCCCGATGCGTCAGCGCGAAGTACGAAGTCTGATAAACCAGTTGGAACGCCGCTCCCTCCGCTTCGCTCATGGAATCGGGCAGCGGCTGGACGGCGCTCACCGGCGCGACGGCATACTCAGCAAAGCCGCCCATGTCCACCTGCGCGATCACCCGCTGGCCGGATTTGAATCCATCAACCCCGTCACCAGCGGCCGCGATGGTGCCCGCGACCTCCAGACCGGGCGTGAAGGGCAGGGGTGGCTTGACCTGATATTTTCCGGCAATGAGCAGGATGTCGGGAAAGTTCAGCGCGGCGGTGTGGACTTTGACGAGCACCTGGCCCGGCTTCGGTTGAGGTTGCGCGATTTCATCAATCACCAAACCTTTTGGCTCACACCATTGATGGGCGCGAATGGCTTTCATTAAAAAATATTTCTTCTTACGTGGACGGAGCATTCTGCTCAAGTAGCTGGAACAATATCTGACCAACGCTCGCCCTCACCCCGGCCCTCTCCCCCAGGAGAGGGGGAAGCTTCGTCTGTCCTCAGCAAATCTTGGCGGCCTTTTGCATTCGCCGCTCCGCACAGTCCAAACGCGGTCCAGCAGGAACTCCCTCTCCCGGGGGAGAGGGCCGGGGTGAGGGCGGACGTGCACTCTGACTTCATGCGATTAACCCGCAATTATTTTTCTGGCGCGGCGCTCGTCAGCAACTCCACCAGCACGGCGTCCTTCTCCGGGCCGGTGATGAAATCGAGAGCGCGGAAGTAATGAGCGCGTTCCTTGTCCGGCGTGTTCTTGTCGTTGATGATTTTCGCGAGCAACGCCGGCGCCTTCTTGGCGCGTGAACGCCAGACGATGTCACGGCCAGCCGGCGTGTTCCATTTGTCGCCAACCTTTGCGAGCCAGGCTTCAAAAAACTTGTCCTCCTGCTTGTCCGCACCGATGCCGAGCGCTTCGAGATACCAACGGTCCTTGCCGTCGTGTTGAGCCGCGAGTTCAGCCCAAAGCGCCGGAGCTTCGGGTGACGGATTGTGACGGAGGGCGATGGCACATTCGCGGCGAACTTGCGGGGAGGCATCTTTGACCAACAGCTTGACGCAAGGAATCACATCGAGCTTCAACTCACGGGCGATGCGCAAACCAGTGATGCGGATATCGGCGTTCTTGTCCTTGAACGCCTGCTCAACATACTTTTTCTCGCTGCCTTTGATGCGGGCAAGGAGTTGCAGCGCGCGGGCGCGTTGCCGCGGATCGTTGCCTTTCCACAGCCGCAGCAAATTCTTTTCGGCCTTGGCCTGCATTTCGTGGAGCTTCGTCCAAGCCAGGTAACGTGTGGCGTGATTGGGCGATTGCAACGCCGCCCCGCAACCGGCCGCTGATTTGAGATCGAGCTTGGGGACGGTCGCCTTGGTGCCCGGCGGCGCGACTCGAAAGACGCGACCGCGCATGGTGGCCGCGACGTGGTCGCCCATGTTGTGGCCGCCCACGCCGGGATCGTGCCAGTCGGCGACGTAAAGCGAGCCATCGGGCGCGATGCACACGTCCGACGGTCGAAACCAAGTGTCGCTGCTGGTGAGAATGTTTACGATGCTGGCGGAATAGCCGGCGCCGTCAGGCTTTACCGGATAAGCGCGCACCACGTTCGGGCCGGCATCGCAGTGAATGACTTGGTTGCGGAAAACTTCTGGAAGCAATTTGCCTTCGTAAACAGCGATGCCGGTGGGCGAACCCGCGCCGGTGTGGAGAAGATTCGGCATGACGCCGGGATCGTATTGATGCCATTCGTAAAAAACCTTTTCATCTTCGCGCGCGCCTTTTTGCACCGCCTTTTTCCAACCGTCGCTCCAGCCCGCGCCGGTCATTTCGTCCTTGTAACCGAAGTTGCCGAATTCCATGACGTAGTTGATCCGCACGCCGCGATTGCCGTCGTCGTCGTTGTCCGACTGCCACAGCGTGCCGAAGGAATCGACGGCGACTTCAAAGTTGTTGCGAAAGTTGTAGGCGAGGGTTTCGAATTCGCTGCCGTCCAGGTTGCAGCGGAAGACCATGCCGTCGCGATACGGCTTGCCTTTGTCGGCGACTTCGTTGCCAGCCATGTCGATGATCGGTGTTCCGTCCGGTTTCTTCACCTGTTTGCCCGCGTTGCCGAAGTTGAAATAGAGCTTGCCGTCCGGCCCGAACACAAAGGCATGCACGCCGTGATCGTGATCAACGCCAGAAATGCCGGTGAACAGAATCTCCTTTTTGTCGGCTTTGTCATCGCCATCGGTGTCGGTGAGAACGAAAACGTTCGGCGCGCACGAAACGATGACTTTGTTGCCGAGCACACAAACACCCAGCGCGGCATTGATGTCCTTGCCTTGATAAAATGTCGTCTCCTTATCGGCGAAACCATCGCCGTTCGTGTCTTCGAGAATCACAATACGGTCACCTTCCGGGCGCAGGTACCCCCAAGGTTTGAAACTGGAACGATAATTTACGTTCTCGACGATCCAGACGCGACCACGGGCGTCCACGTCCATGTTACTCGGCTTTCGGATCATCGGTTCGCAGGCAAACAAACTGACTTCCAGACCCTCGCCGGCTTTCAAGGACTTCATTTCTTCACGCGCGGCTTCCGGACCCGAGCCGTGTTGGGGTTGGGCGTCCTCGGCGAAAGCGGTGAACAAGGCTGAGGTCAAAAGGAGAGCGCAACCCAGAGCGAGAAACGCGCACCTCAGAGCTGTAGCCGCCGACGTAAGGAGGCGGAGATTCGCGCGAAGCTGTGCCCCATTGTCCGCCTCCTTACGTCGGCGACTACCAAGAGGAGAAGTTTTATAACCTGCTTTAGTAGGAGGAAACGCTTTCATGGGATTTACTTCTTGGCCGACCAGGTGCCTTCGCCGACGTCGCCGAATTTGACCGTGCCCTTCATGGTGCCTTTGCCTTCAACTTTGCCGGTGTAGGTGACTGTGACGTCCTCGTCCTGAAGCTTTCCCTTGAAGGAGAATTTCACGTCGCTGCCCTTGATGGTGCCGGTGAGGGGGGCTTCGCCGAGCAATCCCTTGTAGGTGCCGGTTAGGGCCTCGCCGTCCTGCTTGAAGGTGAAGCTTGGCGTGCCCGAACCCTGCTGCGTTTCCACGGTGAAGGTCCATTGGCCGTTGATGTTTGCTGCGCTCGGCTTCTGACCTTTCGGGTCGAGATTTTGTGTCAGATCTCCTTCCGTGACGACGGACTGAACACCATTGGCCGGCACTTCCGCTTTGGCCGTCCACAGCAACGCGTTCAACACCAGCTTGCGGAAATCTTCGTTGCCCCAGTTCTTGTGGAAGTGCGCGCCGGTGAAGCCGAAACCGCGTCCGCCATCGGGACGTTCCACCGCCCAGGCCAAAACCTCGTCACGACCGCTGGCGGCGACGATGTGCGGATACGGTCCGCGCGGCGACGAAGATCTGCCCTTGCGCGTTTCGTCGTCGGGCTTCGCGACGAGGATCGAGGTCACGCCTTTCATCTCCGGGCGGAAACGCATGTTGTAATACCACTCGTCCTTCACTGCGAACGGCTTCACGCCGCGCGTGATCGGATGGTTGGGCAGGCTCTTGATGTCGGCGACCCAGTGAGGGTTGGTGGAAAAGTGGTCTTCGTAGTAGCCGCCAATCCAATCCAGAAATTCCGGGCCACCCTTGTCCTTGGGCACTTCGACCGCGTAATGCACGCAGGCCAGCCCCACGCCCTTCTTCATCAGTTCGCCGATGATTCTCAGATGATCACCTTGAATGATCGGGTGGCCGACGCCGCCGTCCATGAAGAACAGGATTGTGTCGGCATTGTCGAACGCGTGCGGGTCCTGGGGCCAGCCATTGAGGTAGAATGTGCTGACGACGCCCGGCTGGCCTTGCAGGCATTTGTGGAGCAACTGCACGCCGGCGTTGAACTCATGTTCGCCCGGTCCGTGACTCGGATGACCGGCGACCAGAACGATCTTCTTGTCCGCCGCGTGCAGGTTGACGGTCGAGCATAGCGCCGCGGCCAGCAATAAAGTAGTGGTGGTTTTCATGACTTGGAGATTTTGTGGAGTTACTGCGATTTACGCTTATAAACTGCAAAGACTCTGTCTGATCCATCGGTGGATTTGAAATCGGTGGGCCGGGCGCCGCCATTGAGGGCATAGCAGGACTTGAACGTGTCGCCCGACAGTTCGTAAATCGCTGCCAACTGGTCGCCTGACCCGGTGGTAACATCCATGGCCTTGAGGTTGCCGCCTTCCACAAGTTTGAAAGTTCCCGCGTCCTGACCCTGATCGGTGTCCACGGAATAAGCGTTGCCTTTGATCTTGAGCTTGACGCTGGTGAGCGATTCGGCTGGCACTTTCTCCCCATTTGCCACCAACTCCACCGCCACCCAGTCCCCTTGCAATAGATCGAAGTCAGATTTTGCCGAGGACGCGCCGGTGAGCGTCTTGATTCTGATATCCTTGAACTGCACGGTCATGGGGTCGCCGGCGTGCAGTTGCAACGCGAGGATGCCGGACTTGGCCGCTTTGGATTCCTGCTCGTCAACGACATCGACGGTCTGCTTGCCGTTGATGAAATGCTGGAGATGATTCCCCTTGGCGATGATCACGTAATCGTTCCAACCGTCCTTCTTGATGGCCGCTTGAATATCAGCCGAGTTGCCGACAGAGCCGACGACGTCCTTCACGGTCTTGCCATCGACTTCCTTGATGACGACCTTCTGCCCACGCTCCGCCAGGATGCCGCGCATCCTTTCCTCATAGAGTATGCCTGAATATGTATTGCCCGCCTCAAAGTCGGCCTGATAACCGCCAACGACGTGATCGCCGGCCTCCTTGAACTCCCTGCTGCGATATTGAATACCGGAGTTGGCAAAACCTTTATCGTTGTTCGCCGTGATTTTGTAAGAGAGGCGTAACTCAAAATCGTCAACCGTGCCGCCGCGCCAGATCAGAAAATTGTTTCCCTTGGCGGGGTGTTCCTTTGTCGTGCGGCCGGTGATCGCGCCGTCTTCAACCGACCAATGCTGCGGGCGGCCATCCCAGCCGGTGAGGTCTTTGCCGTTGAAGAGATTCTTGAAGCCAGATTCCGCTTCGGCGGCAATCAAGCATTGCGAAGAAAGGAAGATGCTTAGAGCAGTCAGAGCAGGTGAAATGCACCCACACAAAAAATTTGTTTTCATAGTTATTTGTCTTGTTGTTATCCCAAACCTCCGTCCGCCTCCTCACGTTGGCGGCTACGAAAGCGAATTTACTTCAATGTCCGCTTCAAGAACTTCAGTCCTTTCACCGCGATGTCGTTGCGGTTCGGTTCGATCTTGCGCCAGATCGCCGCGGCACGGGCGATGACTTTCACGTCCGTGGTGAACGACTCGATGACAACGTCGCCTTTGTAGCCAATCGACTTGAGCGCGCCAGCGATTGGTTTCCAGTCGATGTGATCGTTGCCCGGCGTGCCGCGGTCGCTGCCACAGGCGTGAAAATGGCCGAGGTGCCTGCCGGCTTTCCGGATCGCCGCCGCCTGATTTTTCTCCTCGATGTTCATGTGGAACGTGTCGAGGTGCAGTTTGAGCGCGGGGCTGCCGACGTCGCGGATCATCTTCAAACCTTGATCGCACGTGTTGATGAAGTCGGTTTCGAAACGGTTGAGCGGTTCCAGGCAAACCTGCCGTCCTCGTTTCTCCGCATATCGGCAAAGCGTTTTGAGATGTTTGACCACCGTCTTCCATTGTTGTTTGTATTCGTCCGGCGGCACGGCATCCGCACGACCGACGGCCGAATACTCCGGCCCAATGAGCGACGGACATTCGAGCACGACCATCTGGTCAATCAGCTTCAACATGTAAGCCAGCCCGGTCTTTTGTTGCTTGGGGGTGCCGCGCAAATCGCGGTCCGGCCCCATGCAGGCGCAGACCGAGCCACAGACCAGCCCGTGCCGGTCCAACTCGCGCTTCACATGGGCCGGGTCAATGTGCGACGGGTCTTCAATGGGAATTTCGACGGTGTCAAAGCCCCATTTCTTGAATTGACCAAAAAGCCGCGTGCTTTGGTCGGTGAACGGCGAGGTAAACAAAAATGTGTTAATGCCAAATCTCATAATGATTTTGATTGGATGGGTGAAAGGCTAGACGAACAGCGAAAAGAGTCAAAAGTATTTCCGGCCGAAATGAACGAGGACGACAAATTCTAGCACTGGCTATTGTGACAGACCAACTACAACGGCATGAGCCTCATTGCCGCTGGGTTTGCAACCGCTCGTATTGTTTGACGGCCTGGATTGCGCGGGCGTCGCCTTTGTCGGCGAGGTTATGGATTTCCGTCATGACGGCTGCCATCGCGTCATTCAAGTCGATCCGCTGCTGGGGGGAAAGGGTGGGCATGGCGCGCAACCGTTGCAGTCGTGTGACGGCGTCTTCCAGTTGTCCGGCCTTGTATGACGCCATGGCCTGGCTCATCTGCTGCGACGGTTTGGGTTCGGCTACGGGTTGATTCTCTTGCGAAGGCTGGGCCGGAGCTCGTTCCGGGGCCGGCTCCTCGCTGGCCAGCGTGCGGGTGGCTTTCTCGAGCACGGCGTTGGCATCGGTCTTCCGGCTACAGCCCGGAAACGCCACAGCCAGAATCGCGCTCAAGAATAATCCCCGGCAACAGTTCTTTTTCATTTTGTAATACCTGATCCTACGGTGCCCGGCCGTTGACGGTACCCGGATTGCAAAAAAGCCGGTTCTTGGTGGGAATGTTGACCTCCTGGTAAAACTTGACGGTTTTCAAATACTCAATATGACCATCCACCACACCAACAGAGGTGCCGACGGAATGGAGCTTGGTGATGCCTTCAGTGGGATAGCTCGATCCATCGTTCCAATCGTCGGCGATGGTTTCCAACGCCTGCCAGAGAATGATCGCGTCGGCACGGAATTGTCCGGCTTTGTAGGATTTCCCGCCGATCTGGCCGTAGCCGCACACGGCGCCGTTCATCAAGTAGCTGCTCAACTTCTGCGCGCGGTTCCGGTAACTGGGAATGGCATTGGTCCTCTCGGATGGGCATTTGTAGATGCCGATGCTTTTGTTGTAGTCCCAGAGCAGGCCACCTTGGTAGGCCAGTTGGAGATCAGTTTTGTAGGGCGCGACCGCCGGGTTGGGCACGCTGCCTTTCGAGGCGTCGTAGAGCCAGCCTTTCGCTATCCAAGGCGAGTTCCAATTCGGTTCCGGCAGGAAATCTTGAAAATCGGAGACGTAAAGATGCGTGGCGAGGATGATCTGTTTGACGTTGTTTTGGCATTGCGCCCGCTGAGCCTTTTCCTTGGCCCTGGCCAACGCCGGCAATAACAGTCCGGCCAGGATGGCAATGATGGCGATGACCACCAGCAACTCGATCAAAGTGAATGCATTGTTCCTCGCAGGCTTGCGTTGATCGAATCTATCACATCTGTTTTTCATTGATAATAATTGGCCTGACGTTTTCACCAACCGGGTTGTGCGCCAAATCTATCGCTTCACATGACCGCGGTCAATAGTCAGCCTAAGATGACGAGTCGCACTCAATGAGGTTGCGTCAGCCGAATCATCTGAATGACTCGCTGCGCGTTGGTGTCGCCGCGCAGTGACGCCTCGGCCAATTGGTGTTGCAGAGTGAACATGGAATTGCGCGCCGCCATCGCCTGCTCGTACGTGAGGTCTTGCCGGTACTGGACGGTTTGTAAAACGACATAAGCCTTTTCGTAATCTCTGGTTTTGAGAGCGCTCGCAATCGCTCCCGCGCTTTGCTTCGGCTCGGCATCGGCGGTGGCAAAGGCTTGCTCAATCTGCGTTGCCGCTTGGGCCGGCGTTTCGACTCTAACGGTGTCCTGGTTGCCGCAACCGACAATGGTGAGCAGCGCTGCGGGCCAGATGATCAATCGCGTGTAGTCCTGCATAGCGGAAGGGCGTTAATTCCCAATCCCATACTTATTGGCCGGATTGCACCAAAGTCGTCCCGGCTTGACGCCTGCCTTGAGATTGCTGCGTGTTCCCGGAAGTCCAGCTTCTTTGTAGTAGTCTTTATACTTGATGAAGTCCACGCTCCCGCCGAAGAGACCGACGGTGGCCCCTTTGTTGTGGCGCTCGCTGATACCCTCGTCCGGAAAACTGGAAGCGTCGTTGAAGAAGAATGGGTCCCGCTCATCCGTTTCCCACAACACAATGCAATGCGGCTTGAACTGTGTGTTCTTGAAAGACCGCCCCACACCGCCCGCCGCGGAACCCTCGGAATAACCGGATACCGCGCCGTTCATCACGTAACTGGTCACGTCGCAGTAACCGTTTAGCACGCGGGCGCGGAACAGCACCGTGTTGGTGCGATCCAGCGGGCACATGTAGAGCCGCCGCTCCTTGAGATAAGGCCACAGAAGTCCTTCATCCAGACGATAGGCGGATTCTCCGGGGACGGCGCGATAATTGTAACACCAACCTTTGGTGCCGTTGCCCCAGTTGGGATAGGGCATGTAATCCTGGCTGTCCGTGACGTACATGATCATGGCCAGGAGCAGTTGCTTCTGGCCGTTGGTGCATTGGGCGCGAATGCCTCTTTCCTTCGCCTTCGCTAAAGCCGGCAGGAGTAAGCCCGCCAGAATGGCGATGATGGCAATGACCACGAGCAGCTCAATCAAGGTGAAGCCACCTTGTTCGGCCGTTGCGCGCGATGGCTCCTGTTGCGTAATGACTTTCGTGCTCAAGCTTTGCTCCCGTTAATTCTCTCCGTGCACACGCTCCATCAAATCCGACATGGCTTTGTAAAGCTGCGGGCTGTCGAGTTTCGGGTTTTGCTGAACTGCCTGCCGGGTTTGAACGATGAGAGCGTCCACGGCCTTTTTTTGCGCCTCGTCGATGGGCTGCGTCTGAACCACCCGGTCCATGGTGATGATTGCCTGCGTGTAGTTGCTCGCCTGGAAAGCCGTACTCGCCTCAACGACTTGTTGCTTCAAGGATGCGTCGGCCTTTTCAAAACTCTTTTGGAGTTGTTCGGCGGTGGCCTGCGCCGTCTGATGCTTGCTGCAGCCGCCCAACGCCAGCGCCACAACCATCACCGCCAGCAACCATCTGGATAGTTGAATCAGCGTTGCCATTAAATGCCGTTCCCACGTTCAAACCTAAAAATCCGATTGATAGGTTTGGCCATCCTCGCGGCCATTGGGAGGATGAGGATTATCCGGCTTCAAACCAAAATCGCCAGTCCGGAGCCGCAGATATTTCCTGTACTCGGCGTGACCATCAATAAATACCAGGTTGCCTCCCTGACTATGCGCGTTAGAGAGATTTTCCCGGTAAGTTTTGGAAACAAAGGATTCATGTGTGTCGTGGCTGGCCCACATTTGCCATTCTTGGTAGGTGGTCGGACTGCGCCCGTCAAACGCCGCATCTGATCGGTCATTCGGCTCGGGCTGGTTCCACAACTGGTTGGCGAGTGACCAAGCCTCTTGCATGAGGATGATCGTCGCCGGTCGTGGAACTGCGGACAGCGGCCGTCCCAACGGGACACTATTAACCGACAAACCGGTGCTGCTGTAAATTGTCGGGGCGTAGCCTTTCGACGGGTTGGGTTTCAGCGACGGACAGTTGTAAACCGCAGGCGAGATGAAACCGGGCTTGGTTCCGAGATATGGTATCAGCAGGTTCAACGCGTTTGGTGGCGCAAACGGATTGTTGAAGTCACCCACTGGATGTCGCTTGGTCGGAAGCTTCTTGGTGTCCTGCTCATACATATGCAGGGCAATACCGACCTGGCGCATGTTGCTCAGGCACGCGATGCGTCGGCCCTTTTCCTTGGCCCTGGCAAGCGTTGGCAGGAGCAGCCCCGCCAAAATCGCGATGATGGCGATGACGACCAACAGTTCGATCAGGGTGAAGCCGCGACGGCCCAGCGGCGGCAACAATCGCGGAAATGGATTTCTCGCAAATGATTTTTTCATAACGGGCGTTGAGCCAAAATAGACAGAATCGCGGCGCTGTCAATCTGATTGGGCGGGCAAATTGCGTTTGAGGGGCTGCACTGCAATGCGGACGAAAAACGGCTGTGAAAGTCGTTGGGGTTGACGCTCCGCTATTTGCCCGGCAATCTCCCGCGCGTGCCACCATTTTTGAACTGCTGTTTTGATTTTCGTTTCACGAAGTGCCTGCGATTAACGCCATCCGCTGGCGACCAGGGATCGCTTCCATTTGTCTCCCCTGTAGCAATCTACCGCCATGAAAGGAGAGTTGGAGGAAGCTAATGAGCAAAGAATCAAAAGGCGCCTGGTTCGCGTTGTGGGTTTTGTTCGGCATCAACGCGATGAATTTTTACGACCGGCAGATCCTTGCCGCCGTCACTGAACCGATCCGCAAAGAGTGGGCGCTGAGCGATACCACGATGGGCACGCTGGGCACGGCCTTCACGCTGATTTACGCAGCGGTCGGCGTCCCGCTCGGTCGGCTGTCCGATTCGTGGAGCCGCAGCAAACTTCTCAGCATGGGCGTGGCGGTCTGGAGCGTGCTCACCGCGGCGTCCGGTCTCGCGTGGAATTTCGCGTCGCTCTTCGTGAGCCGGCTCGGCGTCGGTGTCGGCGAAGCCAGTTGCGCGCCCGCTGCCAACTCTCTGATCGGGGATTTGTATCCGCCGCGCAAACGCGCCGTCGCGCTCTCCATTTTCATGCTGGGGCTGCCGATCGGGCTGTTTCTGAGTTATCGCCTCAGCGGCATGCTGGCGCACGCGTACGGCTGGCGGGCCGCCTTCTTTTTCGCCTGCGTGCCAGGTTTGCTCCTGGCGGTTTTGGCGCTGAGAATCCCCGAACCGCATCGCGGCGCCTCGGAAGAACACCCGTCCGCCGGCCGACAACGGGCCGGTTCGCCTTACTGGGTTGTGCTCGGCATTCCGACCATCATGTGGATCATTGTTTCCGGCGCCTTGCACAATTTCAACATGTACGCCGTCAATTCGTTTCTGACTGCGTTTCTCAGCCGCTACCACCTGATGGGACTTAAAGAAGCCAACAACGCTTCCTCCATCGTGCTCGGTCTGGTGGGGATCATTGGGTTGCTGGGTGGCGGGTGGGCGGCGGACCGGTTGAATCGAGTGCGCGCGGATGGGCGACTGCTGTTGTCCTCCATCACGATGCTCCTCGCGGCGCCATGCATTTACTTTGCCTTGGAACAACCACCGGGCGCCATTGTCCGGTTCATGTTGTTGATGGGCACGGGGTCGATGTTGATGTTCATTTATTATTCGTGCGTCTATGCGGCCATTCAGGATGTGATCGAGCCGGCCCTGCGCGGCACGGCGATGGCGCTCTATTTTTTTGCGATGTATGTTCTGGGCGCAAGCATGGGACCATTGCTCACCGGAATGTTGAGCGATCATTTCGCAAAAAAAGCCATGGCCGCTGCCGGTGCGACCGCGATGGCCGAACCCTTCAAAGCCGCCGGTCTGCACAGCGCAATGTATGTGATCCCGCTCCTCTGCGCGCTACTGGCTGCCGTGCTCTTCGCCGCGTCGCGCACTGTCTCCGCGGACATGGAGAAATTGCGCAAATGGCTTCGGGAACAGGCGGCCGGCTAAGATGAAGATTGCGATTAAGAATCCAAACACGCCGCCGATCGACGGATCGTCATCTTAATCGTTCTTAATCTTGATCTGGCGCGTTGACTAAGCCGCGCATGTCGGGAAATATACTCCCATGAAAGCGACAGCACTCGAACTGCCTTTGCATCGATGGCCGTACGGTTTAGAAGTCCAATCCACACGCAACGGCTTGGTGTTGCGCCCGCGCCGCAAAGCCCGCGCGAATTGGGCCAAGGCTTTCCGCCGTCCGCTCCGTTCGACAGATGATCTTGCTTCAATCCGCGAGTTGACGAATGAGTTTGACCGCAAGGATTGGGAATGGTGATCGAACGGTTCAGCATTTTCCTCGTCAAACTCGACCCGGCCACCGGCGCGGAAACGGCCAAGACACGTCCCTGCGTCATTGTTTCCCCCGATGAATTGAACCGCGCCGTTGCCACGGTCATCATCGCACCCATGACCACGGTCTGTCGCGGTTGGCCGACGCGGGTCGCGATCAAGTTTCAGGGCAAGACCGGAGAGATTGCTCTCGATCAGATTCGGGCCGTGGATAAATCCCGGCTCGTGAAACGTCTGGGCAAATTGGATTCGGAAACCAAAAACGCGGTCTTGGATACCCTCGGCGAGCTATTCGCGCTGTAACCGGAGCGCTGGCCTCCAACCTGGCATCAATCTTGTCTTTCCCTGTCCGGTTTGAGCGGCGGCGGGTACTATTCTGTAGAATGACTCGGATTAAGATGAAGATTATGATTAAGAAACCAGATAACCGGTCATAATCTTAATCGTTCTCTTAATCTTAATCTGGCTCTACGAATGAACAGTCAGACCGACCAACAGCTTTTGCGCGATTACACCGGACGCCGCTCGGAAGCGGCGTTTGCCGAACTGGTGAGACGGCACGTTGACTTCGTCTATTCCGCTGCGTTGCGAATGGTTCACGACGCGCACCTCGCCGAGGACGTGTCGCAAGGCGTGTTCGTGGCGCTGTCGCAGAACGCCCGGCAACTCACGGATCATCCCGTCTTGTCCGGCTGGCTGCATCGCACGACGCAGAACCTCGCAACCAAAGCCGTCCGCACCGACGTGCGCCGTCGCGCCCGCGAACAGGAGGCCGCCACCATGAACGAATTGCTTTCCACCGAACCCGACGTTACTTGGGAACACATCGCCCCGCATCTCGACGAGGCGCTGGGCGAGTTGAACGAGGGCGACCGCGACGCGCTGATGCTGCGCTACTTTGAACGCAAGTCCGCGCGGGAGATGGCGCAAACGCTCGGCACGAGCGAAGACGCCGCGCAAAAGCGCGTCAGCCGCGCCGTGGAACGCCTGCGCGAATTCTTCGCCAAACGCGGCCTCACCGTCGGCGCGAGCGGACTCGTCGTGGTGATCACCGCCAACGCCGTTCAAGCTGCGCCCGTTGGACTCGCCGCCACAATTGCAACGGCTGCCGCCCTTGCCGGAGCAACCATCGCCACCACCGCAACTGCAACCGCAACCAAGGCCATCATTATGACTACACTGCAAAACACTTTTATCACAGTCGCTCTCACCGCCGCCGTCGGTGTGGGAATCTACGAAGCCCGCCAAGCTTCAACCCTGCGGACCCAAGTTCAAACACTTGAACAACAACAAGCCCCGCTCGCCGAACAACCGGCCAACCTCTATTTGCTTTTGGAAAACACAGCGATTGTTTCCAATGCAGTTTTCGAGAAGGAGCTTTTTGTTCCAGACGTTCCGCCGGCAGCGCGCAAACAGACATTCTCGTTCAAGTTTGAAGGCAATAATTATGTCTTGAGTGTCGATGGCATCGACGGAGGGAGATTCGGCGACATTTACTGGCAAAGACAAGGCGGAAGTCTCACCATTTATGATCCGCAGTGGAACAAGCCAGAGGGCGGGAGTGGCGGCTTGGTGCAAACGGAGAGGGTCACGAGAATGACTGTTGATATCGTTCTCAATTGGGGCATTACGGAAATGATACCGGGCAGTGCTGTTCGGGAGAAAGGCGACAACCACTTTTCTGCAACGACGGCTGACGGAAAGAAAATATTTTTGGACATTCAGGAAGAAAACAGCCTTCCTGTGATCGCTGCCATCCGAACCGGAGATACGGGCAAGATTCTTGTCAACGTGAGGTATAAATACGCGCCACATTTTTGCGAGGGCAAGCTGCCGATTGAGTTCACTCGATATTGGGGAGATTCCGGGAACGAAAAAATGAAGATCTTCACGGTGCGGATGCGCGCACTTGAGTTGTCAAAACGACATCTTCCAAAGGAATCGTTAGATCCATTTCAAGTTGCGACGGCATCCACTGCAAAATATTTCTATTCCAACAACCTCGCATACCGGATCGGAAAAAACGGGAAGGTAAACCGAGTTTTGACGCTTGAAGAAAACAACCAAGACCTCGAAAGATTGCGGGCAAACCAGCCAACGAAATGATTGTTGCGGACGCGCGAGACAAGAGCATCCTTCGGATAATGAGATCGCCTTTGAGATAAAGCTGGTCCGGCAGAATGCTGCTGAAAGAACAGGTGTTTATCTTTTTCGGCACATTGGGGGATGAATGGAAGCTAGTGATTGAACTCACGCTGCAAGAAAACAAGCTGCAGTTCAACACATTTACGCGGCCAGCCTCGTTTCAGACGGACAAATAATGAGAGGCGTACTCTTGAGTCGAATTATCGCGACCCTACCGCTAGGTTCCAAATTCGTGCGCAACTCATCACCCGGATGCTGGCCACGTCGCTCCACTGGCCGATTTGTTCGTCGTTGAAAACGGGAGATGGCTTTGTATTTCCAGATGGAACTGGCGCCGGCAGCGGGCAGTTGGGTGGAGTTTCGTGTGGAGCGCTTTGTTTGGGATTAGAACAATACTTCGAGCGACAACAGCAACACATCTGCATTTGGAGCTGATCCATCGAGGTCAAACGAGACGTGCGCCTCAAGGTCAGCCTTTCCGCGACCTCGCCGCTCAGTCCATACCCACCGGTTATCGACGAGCTGAGGGGTTGGACCGTCCTGGAATGGCTGACATTCGTAGAGGGCTTGCGCCTTATCGTTGGCCAACCGCAATGCCAGTAACTTGGCCCGCTCAGGACTTAAGCTGGCGGCTTTGTGTGGAACAGTCGCGGCACAACCCATGATCAGTATGAGCAACGGAAGAAAAACAAGTATTTTCATACTAACACTTTCCCCATCGCCGCATCACTGCGAGCGTTTTCTCCACGCTCACCAGCGGCGGGTAGGCGTCGCTTTCGTATTCGATGATGTACCACTCCACCCCGGCGACCGTCTCGCAAAGGCGGAAAATTTCCTTCCACGGCAGTTCGTCGTCTTTGTCGCCGATCAGCGCGTTGGGTTTGGTCTTCGAGAAAGGCTTTACGTGGACGCTCGCGACGCGGCCCGGTTTCCGTTTCAAGAATTTGACGGGATCGCCGCCCTGGGCCACGCCGTTGCCGGTGTCGAATTGAATGACGACCTCCTTCTTCGCGCGGTTGAAGAATGTGTCCCACGGCAGTTCGCCGTCGAGCGCTTTGAATTCGATGCTGTGGTTGTGGTAGCCCACTCTCATGCCGTGCGGCTTCACTTTGTCGGATACTTCGCTGAAGATGTCGGCAGCCTTCTCCCAATCCTGCTTGGTCTTGCGGTATTTCTCGGGCAGCCCCGGCACGATGAGGAACGGGTTGCCGAGCGTGTGATTGAACTCGATGGTCTTCGGCAGGTTGTCGTCGAGCAATGTTTCGAGGCCGATGTGCGTGCCGCAGCATTTGAGGCCGGTGTCATCGAGCAATTTGCGCAGCGCCTTGGCATCGCGCCCGTGGTAACCGGCGAACTCCACAGCCTTGTAACCCATTTTCGCGACGGCCGCGACGGTGCCATCCAGGTCTTTGGCGCACTCGTTGCGCACTGAATAAAGTTGGAGACCGAAGGGAATCTTGTTTCCACCGTACTCTCCCGCGGCGAAAAGATTCGCAGGAGTTGCAGCGGCGAGCGCAGCGGTGGCGGTGGCGCTGGTTTTGAGAAAGTCACGGCGAGAGATTGATCGTGTTTTCATGATGATCGAAAGAACTATCAGGTTGCAGCCGGTTAAGGAAGAGCGAATTTTCAACTCATATCAATTGGCTGTGATTGTCGGCAAAACCACTCAAGCACCCCTCCCCCTTTCTCTCTCCCCCTCCGACGGGGAGAGAATTCCCTGAACTTCGCACGCGCCTTGTGCCGCTGAACCGAAGGGAATGCGGGTGGTCGCGTCGGCGTTTGGAGTGCGGCGACTTGTCGCCGCTTTGGGAAGGTGCCGACTCCACAGCGGGTGTGTCTTCCCCACACGCCCCGTGCAACAGCGGCGACAAGTCGCCGCACTCCAAACGCTTCGCGCGTATCCGACGGCTTGGAAAGCAACGAGGTTTATGGGTATGGCGGCCGAAGGCCGGGTGAGGATCTGGTGTTTCATTCGACGGATCTTTACCCGCGATTGGTATTATGCGGGGCGCGTCGGTGCCCTCCCTCAAAACTTAAAGTTCCATTCATCCGTGGAGTATTTCTGTTGCATCAGGTTGGCAATTTTGTCAGAGGGAATGTTTTCGAGTGGTTCGGTTGCGCACCAAATTCTTCGCAACGCAGACTTCACTGCATCGGGCGAGACGTGCAGATTGATCAAGAAATCGGCGTGCGTGCGGTTCTGTCGATAGTCGGGCTGTTTGGACGGCATCGCCAGGAATTTCTCCACGAGCGGAATGTCGAACTGAAGCAGAAACGTTCCGTGAAACAGGAGACACTGGCGCTTCCGCCGCTGTGAGTTGCCGGAGAATTTCCGCTTGCCGATGGCTAGGTCGGTTGTGCCGAGAAGTTCAATCGCTTGGCCGGTCAATTTGGAGAGCGCTTCGCGATGACGTTGCAGAATGAAGCGATTCGTTTCGGTGATGCTGTGCAACGGGCCGGCCTCCTGAATTTTCAGAATCAAGCTGTAGTTCAGACAACCTGGCCCTTGCAGAACCGTGCCGCCGCCGCTGCATCGTCTGAGCACTGGAACGTTGAGCGCGCGGCAAGCTGCCAGATTGACCTCGCTCGCAACCTTGTTGGCGTATCCGACGACGACGAATGGATTCTGTGGCTCCCAGAAGCGCAGAATTTCTTCCTCGTGTCCTTCCTCGCACCAATCCAGTAACGCCTCATCGCACGCGAGGTTCTCCGGCGGCGTCGGCAACGTGAGATCGACGTATTTCATTGTGCAACGGGCGAGCCAATCGGTATGGTGCCGCGCGGTTTTAGAGGCGCGCCGAACCAGCCGTCGCCCCGGACGACACGTTTAACAAAATAATTCTGACAGCGGACGGCAACAAAACGCGAGCAACAAAGTGAAAGTTCAGGAACAATCCAAAAAAGCGCACGCGACCGTGAATGCCAGCGGCGTTTCTTCGGCGCGGGAAAATCCCAAGAGCAAGGCCACGGAAAAGTGGTTGGCCGCACTGGAGCAATTGCTGGAAGCCGCCTTGAAGAACCAGGATTCGGCGGAAGCGACGTTGTTTTTCGACAAGCTGGTGGGGCGATTACGCGAGTCGGGCATTGAAGTTCCTCAACCGGTCAGCACGCCGTACCTCAACACCATTCCCGCCGACAAGCAACCGGCTTATCCCGGCGATTGGCAGACGGAAGTGCGGATCAAGAGTTACATCCGCTGGAACGCGATGGCGATGGTCGTCAACGCGAATCGTTTGCACAACGGTCTGGGCGGGCACATCTCCACTTACGCGTCCTGCGCCACGCTTTACGAAGTCGGGTTTAACCATTTTTTCCGCGCGCCCACGGCTGATTTTCCCGGCGACATGATTTATTTCCAAGGTCACGCGTCGCCAGGAATTTATGGGCGTGCGTTTTTGGAACGACGTTTGGACGAACGTCATCTCCACAATTTTCGCCAGGAGCTGGCCGAGGGCGGCGGGCTTTCGTCTTATCCACATCCGTATCTGATGCCCGACTTCTGGCAGTTCCCGACCGTCTCGATGGGGCTTGGTCCGATTCTTTCCATTTACCAGGCGCGGTTCAATCGCTACCTCCGGGCGCGTGGTCTCGGCAAGAGCGCAGAGCCGAAAGTCTGGTGTTTTGTCGGCGACGGCGAATCGGACGAACCGGAAACGCTCGGTTCGCTCACGCTGGCGTCGCGCGAAAATCTCGACAACCTCGTCTGGGTCATCAACTGCAACTTGCAGCGGCTCGACGGCCCGGTGCGCGGCAACGGTAAAATCATTCAGGAACTGGAGTCGGCTTTTCGCGGCGCCGGATGGAATGTCATCAAAGTAATCTGGGGTTCGAACTGGGACGAGTTGCTGGCGGCCGACAAATCCGGCCTGCTCCTCAAACGCATGGAGGAAGCCGTCGATGGCGACTATCAGAAGTATTCCGTCGAGCCGGGAAGTTACACGCGCAAACATTTCTTCGGCAAGTACCCCGAACTGCTCAAGCTGGTCAACCACCTTACCGACGAGCAGATCACCAAACTGCTGCGCGGCGGACATGATACGCGGAAGGTCTATGCAGCTTACAAGGCGGCGATGGAGCACAAGGGCGCACCGACCGTCATCCTGGCGAAGACAATCAAAGGCTACGGCCTCGGGGAAGCGGGCGAAGGCCGCAACATCACGCATCAGCAAAAGAAATTAAACGAAAAGGAACTGCGCGAGTTCCGCGCCCGCTTCGGCATTCCCATCGCCGACGAGGAAGTGGTGGACACGCCGTTCTATCGCCCGCCGCTCAACAGCGCGGAGACAAAGTACCTGCTCGAAGCGCGAAAGAAGTTGGGCGGTTTTTTACCCCAGCGCAAGGTCAGTGCGCCGCCGTTGCACGTTCCCAAACTCGATTATTGCGCCGAGTTGTTGAAAGGCTCCGGGAAGATGGCGGCGTCCACAACGATGGCGTTTGTCCGGCTGCTGAGCATGTTTCTGCGGCACAAAGCGATTGGCAAAAACATTGTGCCCATCATTCCCGATGAGGCGCGGACGTTCGGTCTCGACGCGCTCTTTCGCGAGATCGGCATCTACTCCACCAAGGGTCAGCTCTACGATCCGGTGGACAGCCAATCGCTGCTCTACTACCACGAAACCAAGGACGGCCAGATCCTCGAAGAAGGAATAACCGAAGCGGGGTCGATGGCCTCCTTCACTGCCGCCGGCACCGCGTACGCGAGTCATGGGATCAACATGATTCCGTTTTACATTTACTACTCGATGTTCGGTTTCCAGCGCATCGGCGACTTGATGTGGCTGGCCGGCGACATCAAAGCCAAAGGATTTTTGCTGGCGGCCACGGCCGGGCGCACATCACTCAACGGTGAGGGATTGCAACATCAGGACGGCCACAGTCTCATCCTGACCAGCGCCATTCCCAACCTGCTGACCTACGATCCGGCGTTCGCGTACGAGCTGGCGGTGATCATTTCCGATGGCATGAAGCGCATGTATGAGCAAGGCGAGGATGTTTTTTATTACCTCGCGCTCTACAACGACAACTACCTGATGCCGCCGATGCCGGAAGGTGTGGAGCAGGGGATTCTCAAAGGACTTTACAAATACAAGACTGGTCCGGCGCACAAGAAACACAAAGCCCACATCTTCGGCAGCGGCCCCATCCTCAACGAAGCCCTGCGCGCCCGCGACATCCTGGCGGAGAAATACAATGTGTCCGCCGATGTCTGGAGCGCGACCAGTTACAAACTCCTGCGCAACGACGCGCTGCGAACGCAACGTTGGAACATGCTCAACCCCACCGCGACACCGAGAAATTCTTACGTGGAAACCGTGCTCGAAAAAGAAAACGGCGTCTTCGTGGCGGTGTCTGACAACATGAAAATTGTGCCCGACCAGATCGCGCCGTGGGTGCCGGGCGGTTTGACGACCTTGGGCACGGACGGTTTTGGCCGCAGCGACACGCGGGAGAATTTGCGACGCTTCTTTGAAGTTGATGCGGAAATGACCGTCATCGCCACGCTTCACGCGCTGGCTGAAAGAGGCGATGTGGAAAAACAGATCGTCGCGAAGGCAATGAAGGATTTGGATGTCTCCCCGGACAAGGCGCATCCGGTGATTGTTTAATTGAAACCGTTCGCCCTTGTTGCGCCGTGGTAAGGCGAAGGCAGACGCAAACGGACTTCATCCAGCGGCACTCTGAGACGGAGATGATTTTGAGCGCTCACGGGGCAGGCATTTCGATTTCAAAGGAGTGAGCATGCGCACGTGGCAATCAAGCGCCGCAGCCATTGTGGATTCCGGGGTCGGCGCGTAATTGCTGGCGTCGAAACTTTACAAGGCGGGATTGCGACACTAGAATCCGGAGATGAATTTCAACAATCCAGTTTTGCTGGCGGTCGCCGGCCTGATTGTTTTGGTTGTCGTTATTGCCTGGTCCGCGCATTTCTTTTCTCCCGAGGCGAAGCTCGAACGACGACGTCGCCGCAATAACTATCGAGTGGTCAGCAAGACCCGACGGCGGCTGATAAAACTGAGCGCGCGCACGAAGAAGCGTTAAGCCACCCAATCAATCTCAAGTTGGTGACTTTCCCGATGTGAAGGTGTCGAGAGAATTGGTGGGAAGCGCTGGGAACGCTCGGGTTCGCCACTTTTGGGGCGTTATTTTGCGACACCCGATTTGCGCAAGCTGACGCGCCAGTCGCTGGGAAATCCTCTTTCGCACATCGGAAATCGAAAACGAAATGGTGCGGCTGCCGGGAATCACCGCCGGACTTCCTCCGTGGCGGGGAGAAATTCGGCTGTCAAATCACAGTCGCGCGAAAAAAGCTCATCGTTGAGGATTGATGGTGGAGGGGCCGGAAAACAATTTCTCGGCGCGGGGCCGGATAGGCCCGTGCCACTTTCAGTACAAACAAGAACAAACACCGTCACAGGGCGCCATCTCTGTGGCCACAGGCATTTGGTGGTGGACGTTTCGGTGTTTGGGCGGGCACGGAAAGGGCGGACAGGATTGCGCGCTTGACTCTGCTGATTACGACGGCATGTTATCCTGCATCGCCACAAGAGAATGAAATCGACGATCACGTTTTATCGAACACCAGAGGGCGGCCATCTCGGGTGTCGTTTTGCTGGCGGCATTGGTGCCTGCTTCGTGGCCTTGAAGCTGAATCGCAGAAAGGGCTTCACGTTGATCGAGTTGCTGGTGGTGATCGCCATCATCGCGATTCTAGCCGGTTTGCTTCTGCCCGCGTTGGCCAAGGCAAAATTGAAGGCGCAAGCCATCATGTGCATGAACGACACCAAGCAGATGATGGTCGCCACCCACATGTACACCGGTGACAATCGAGAATGGTATCCCGGCGCCTTCCACGGCGGCCTCGCCCAAAATCCACAGCCCGACGCAGCCAAAGGTCCGTGGGTGGTCGGCTGGCTGGATTGGAGCACCAGTCCACACAACACGAATATTCAGTATCTCATCGACCCGCGTTATTCGAAGCTGGCAACTTATTTCGCCAACAATCGGAACGTCTTCAAGTGTCCGGCGGACAAATACCTGAGCAACGTGCAAAGAAGCCGGGGTTGGACCGAGCGGGTGCGCAGCGTTTCAGGCAACATCGTGGTCGGCGATGGCAACGCCGAGGAAGGCCCGATGGACGCCGCCTTCACACACGTGAAAAAGACTACCGAGTTGAGATTCCCCGGACCTGCCGATGTATGGATCTACGTGGACGAGCACCCGGACAGCATCAACGACGCCGGCCTTTTCTCTCCGTCCGCCAGCGAGTGGATCGATCTGCCCGCCAGCTATCATAACGGCGCGTGCGGTTTCGCGTTTGCGGACGGCCATTCGGAGATCCACCAATGGAAAGTGTCCACCACCAAACCACCAGTTCGAATTACCGACTTGTCCCGCATCTCGGTCAAACCGGGCGATGTGGATGTGCGCTGGATGCGTTACCACACACCGCGAAAGTCAGAGAACTATTAGCGGGATCAATTCAGTCCTGGTTTGGTTGAAAGGCCAGCGGGGGCCGCCGCAGCGGAATCGGGTTGAATGAAACCGGGGAGACAACGTCTCATTAGCGGGAAACAAAATCACTGGAGCAGGAGTCCTTTATGAACATAGCAAATCGTTCAGCCGGCAGAGTTGGATTCGTTCTGGGCAGCGCGTTGCTGGTGGCGCTGGCCGGATGCACCACCTACGTTCAACCGCCACCGCCTCACCCAGTGTATTTGCCACCACCAGTGGAACAAGCACCTCCGCCGGTCGTCTATGCGCCGCCAGTGGAGTCTCCGGTGGTCGTGATTCACGCGGAAACTGATTTTTATGCGCCGCTCAGTCCTTATGGCGAATGGGTGGTCGTCGGTTCTTACGGGCGCTGCTGGAGGCCGGCTCGCGTCGCTGTAGGCTGGCGTCCGTACTGCAATGGACACTGGGTGCGCTGCGACGCAGGTTGGTACTGGGCCAGCGATGAGCCGTGGGGTTGGGCCACGTATCATTATGGCCGCTGGGATTTCACGGCACGGTTCGGCTGGGTCTGGGTGCCGCAAATCCAATGGGCGCCGGCGTGGGTTTACTGGCACGAAGGCGGCGGCTACGTCGGCTGGGCGCCGCTGCCTCCGTCCGCGAGGATTTCCGTCAGCGGCTCCGTGGAGTTTAACGCGGCCCTCATCTCGCCGCGCGCGTTTGTCTTTGTAGAACAACGCCGCTTCCTGGAACCCATCCGCCCCAACACCGTGGTCCTCAACAACACAACCGTCATCAACAAGACCGTCAACATCACGAAGATCAAAGTCGTGAACAAGACCGTCATCAATGAAGGCCCGCGCACTGAAGTCGTCGAACGGGTGAGCGGAAGAAAAGTTCAGGCCGTGCCGGTCCGAGAACTGCGCCGCAAAGAAGAAACGGAGGTCGTCGCCCGGCAACCGAACATCCCTTCAGCGACGGAGAAAAAGGTCCAGCCAACAGTGCGCGGGGAGCCTGAACCTCGTGAGAAAAAAACGGTTGCTCCACGCGGAACGCGGCAGGTTGGCAAACCTGCCGAACCGACGAAAGAATTGCCGCCGCCCGCCACCAGGCGCGACATCCGCGAGCAGAAACCGGCGGTGCAGTCCATCCAGCCCCAGGCAGAAAGACAGGGCCGGAAAGAGCCGCGACCTCAATTCGCGCAACCCGCCGAGGTTAAAAAATCCCAACGTCCACCGACCGAGAAACAGGGCGAGACGCAGCTTAAGTCGCTGAAGTCTGGCAAGGGAAAGTCGAACGCGGGCAAGCAAGGCGAAAAGAATAAGCAGAAGAAAGACGAAAAGAAGCAGGGCGAAGAACAAGCGGCGCCGCAACCCTGATGTCTCCCTGTCCCCGGCAACTACTTTTCCCTGACCGAGTAGATTCTTGCATCGCGAAGGTAAAAGCGAAGTCGTACTTTGCGGCCAACGAGCGCGCTACCGTCCGCCGTGTCCCAGCGCAACGGGATGGCGTGGCCATCTTGATTTGCGATCAAACATTTGCCGCGCTCGAAGCCGCGGATTACTCCTCCGCTCTTATCGCGCAACTCGGCCATCACGTAGGCGCGGCCGGTCGTGCCTTCGGCCGGTGCATAAAGGACGTTCGCACTGAGAAACAGGCCGGTGGACGGCATCGCAAACAGTGGAGTTGAAAACGCACCGTTGGCGCGGCAGGTGACGTAGAAGATGCGGTCTTCAGGCAGGACGGCAGCCTTGCCATCGGGCGAATAAAATCGCATAACGCCGTTTCGAGTGAGCGGCCCTTGCACCGGCAAACCACCCGTGTTTTCGGTGGCGTCGGTTTCCCGATGCGGCCGTTGCCAGTTGAGACCGTCGCGGCTGATGGCCCATTCGACATGACTGCGCGGGCCGTGTTTGGTTTTCGCACGGCGCGAATTGGCCTCCGGCGGCGGCGCCAGATAATCCTGCAACAACATGGCGTAGCGACTTTGATTCGGAAACACGATGGAGCGGTAGAATTCAAGATCGACGGGATCTTCCGCGTCGGGCGTCCAAAGTGATTCGCCCATGAGGAAGGTTGGCGAAAAGGATTCCCATTGGACTCCGTCCTTCGAGCGACGGAATGAAAGGACGCGCCGATAAGCGCCGATGTTGTCCGGGTAACGCTTGGGAAACGGCTGAAGTGTATTCTGATAATTTACAAACTCGCCGAACGGCGGATACCAGATGACGCACATGGCATCGTGATCGCCGTAAGCTTTCGCCGTCAACAGTTGCCAATCGCGCCCATTGTAACTGCGAAAAACGTGCAACGCGGCTGGTGCCCAGGCAAACAGGAACAAGGCGCCGTCAGTGGGACGCTGGATGATGTTGGCGAACCCCTGCCAGTCCTGGTTGGTTTGCGAGGCGACGATCTCCGTATTCGTGAAATGTAATCCGTCAGCCGTCATGCAACGGACGATTTCGATGGCTCGTCGCGAACGGTCTTCCCAATTGGCCATGCGCCAGCCGTAAATCCAGGCGGTGCCGTCGCTGCGCGGCAATTCGCAACCGAACTGCATGTTGGGAAACCCGATTGTGTCAGACTCAGGCTGCAAGGATTCGGCGCCAAAGACAATTTTCCCGAAGGTGTTGGTCACGTCATCTTGGTCCCAAAACAAGAGGTGCAGAGCGGGATCCGTTTCCAAAGCTTCAGCGCCAGGCGTAGAACGCACGTTGACAAAAAGAGTCAGGCAAACCAGTCCGATTGGCAGCTTCACAATTGAAAACTTTCCCAGCAAAGGTCTGCTGCCGCAAGCCAAAGGGTTGGCGTGGTCGATCTGCCTTTAACTTGCCGCGCCCGCATAGTTCGATAGCATGTCCAAGTGAGCAATCTGGTTGATCATATTGAAGAATCCATACTCACCCGCCGATTGTTCCGGCGTGGCCAATCAATCCTCGTCGCTGTCTCCGGTGGGCTGGACTCGATGGTCTTGCTTTATTCACTTCATCAACTGGCGGCAAAACAGAACTGGCGTCTGGTGGTGGCTCACTTCAACCATCAGCTCCGGGGTCGGAGCAGTGACGCAGATGAAACATTGGTCCGCCAGACCGCGACCACGCTTAAACTGCCCATCGTTGTTGAGCGCGCCCATGTCAAACAGTTCGCCGCTCAACGCGGGTTGTCCGTCGAAATGGCCGCGCGCCGGTTGCGTCACGAATTTTTTGCGCGGACCACCCGCACCCTCAACTCTCAACTCTCAACTCTCAACTCTCCTTTCGTGGTTGCCTTGGCGCATCACGCCGATGATCAGGTCGAGCTCTTTTTTCTCCGGTTGTTGCGCGGCACGGGCGGCGAAGGGCTGGCCGGAATGAAATGGGTGACCGGACTCTCAATTCTAAACTCTCAACGCTCAACCAAACTGCGGCTGGTCCGGCCGTTGCTCGATCTGGACAAGGCGGCGTTGGCAGGTTTCGCCCGGCAACAAGGCATTAAATTTCGCGAAGATGCCAGCAATCGGTCGGTTGAATTTCTGCGGAATCGAATCCGCCACGAACTGATTCCGCTCTTGCGAAAGCACTACCAACCCGCCCTGGACCGGACGACGCTGCGCCTGATGGAGATTGTCGGTCAAGAGGCGGCGTTCGTTACGCAAACCGCGAGCGCCTGGCTGAACTCTCACCTGCCCACTCACTCACCTGCCAACCTACGGTCTTCGAAAGTGGGAAAGTGGGAAAGTGGGAAAGTGGCAAAGACACTCAGCTTAACTCTCAACTCTCATCTTTCATCTCTCAACTTTCTGGATTTGCCTGTTGCGGTGCAACGTCGGGTCGTTCAGCTTCAGTTGTTGGAACTTGGGGTGGCTGGGGATTTTGATCTGGTTGAGGAACTGCGCGGCGCAACCGACCGGGTGATCACGGTAACTCCCCAACTCTCCCTGTATCGTGATTCCTCTGGGCGGATTCATACAACAAGACCTGAAACGAATCCATTTGAGAGCGCGCAAACAACACTTGAATTCACCGGGAAAAAGGGACGGACGGTGTTTGATTGTGTAAAAATCCAGTGGCAGATCGAACCGGGCGGACTGCCAAGCTTTCGACCGTCAACGCTCAACTCCCAACCCTCAACTTTCCCTTGTGAGCATTTTGACGCCGACAAGGTTGGTTCACCCATTGTGCTGCGGCATTGGCAACCAGGTGATCGGTTTCAGCCGATTGGGATGTCGTCGCGAGTGAAATTACAGGATTTGTTCACCAATCAAAAGATTCCGCGCAGCGAACGGCGTGGATTGATTGTAGCGGTAAGCGCCACTGGCGAACTGTTTTGGGTGGAAGGAATGCGAATTTCCGAGCTTTTCAAGCTAGACAAGAGGACGGTTCGCCGGTTGAAATGGGAATGGCGGCGGCGTTAATACCCGCAGTTGCGGGTCAAACTGGGCCATGTTACTGTATCGCGAACAAACTCTGACACGATGGCAGACGAGAAAAATTTGAAAGACGACGAGAAGAAGGGCGGGGAATTTAGGATTCCGCCGCGGACGTGGATTATTTGGAGCGCCATCATCAGCAGCATCCTGCTGATCCTGCTGTTCAAAGATCGCTACGATACCGCCGGCCAGGTTCTGACCCAATATCAGTTTACCCAGTTGGTGAATTCCAACTTGATTACCAAAGCCTACGTTAGTTGCGATGTGCAGAATCCCCTGCAAAGTCTTTTTCAGATTTCGGGAAAATATGATGTGACCGGCACGGACGGCAAGCATCTGGAAACTCCATTCAAGGCTGAGGTTTATCTGACGGATAAACTCAAGGACCAGATTTTCAGCAGCGATAAGTTTGAAATCAAGAAGTCGAACACATTGTTGATGGGGTTGCTGATCAACCTGCTGCCCATCCTTCTGATTGGCCTGGTGATCTGGTTTGTTTTTATTCGGCAGATCAAAATGGCGGGCAAAGGCGCGTTGAGTTTCGGCAAGAGCAAGGCTCGCTTGCTGGCCAAGGAAAAAAACAAGACGACGTTCAAAGACGTGGCCGGGGTCGAGGAGGCGCAGGAGGAGGTTTCTGAACTGGTCGAGTACCTGAAGGACCCGAAGAAATTTCAAAAACTCGGTGGCCGGATTCCCAAGGGGGTATTGATGGTGGGACCGCCCGGCACGGGAAAAACCTTGCTGGCCAAGGCCATCGCCGGCGAAGCCGATGCCGCGTTCTTCAGCATCAGCGGGTCGGATTTCGTGGAAATGTTTGTGGGCGTCGGCGCCAGCCGGGTGCGCGACATGTTCGAGCAAGCGCGCAAGGCGACACCGTGCTTGATTTTCATTGATGAAATTGACGCCGTCGGTCGCAGCCGCGGCCACGGCCTTGGCGGCGGCAATGACGAACGCGAACAGACGCTCAATGCGCTGCTGGTCGAGATGGACGGTTTCGATACGCAAGAGGGGATTATCATTATCGCCGCGACCAATCGCCCGGATGTCTTGGACCCGGCATTGTTGCGGCCCGGTCGGTTTGATCGTCAGATCACGGTCAACCTCCCCGATGTGCGCGGTCGCGAAGCGATTTTGAAAGTTCACGCCAAAAACGTGAAGCTCTCACCCTCGGTGGATTTGTCGGTCATCGCCCGCGGCACGCCCGGTTATTCCGGCGCAGAACTTGCCAACCTCCTGAACGAAGCGGCATTGCTCGCTGCGCGCACAAGCAAGAAATCCGTCGGCATGACGGAACTGGAAGAAGCGCGTGACAAGGTCCGTTGGGGCCGTGAACGCCGCAGCCTGGCCATGACGGATGAGGACAAGAAGTTCACCGCCTGGCACGAAGCCGGCCACGCGCTCGTCAACGTGATGCTCAAGCACACGCATCCGTTGCACAAGGTCACGATCATTCCGCGCGGCCAATCGCTCGGCTCCACGATGTCCCTGCCCAAAAGCGACGTGCTGAACCGCCGTCGCAAGGAAATGCTGGATATGATCGCAGTCACGATGGCCGGACGCATTGCCGAGGAAATTGTGTCGGGCGACATTTCGACCGGCGCGGCAGGCGACATTCAGCAGGCCACCACCATGGTCCGGGCGATGGTGACACAGTGGGGCATGAGCGACAAGGTGGGGATGGTGCAATACGGCGGCGACGATGAATACATCTTCCTCGGTCGCGAAATGACGCGCGGCAAGATTTATAGCGAATATACGGCGCAGGAAATCGATGCCGAAGTGAAACGAATTATCGACGAGGGTTACAAGGTCGCGAAGGACATCATTGACACCAACCGCGACAAGCTGGAATTGATCGCCAACAGCCTGCTCGAATACGAAACCTTGGATGGAACGCAAGTCGATGAAATTGTCCGGACCGGCAGGTTCACGCCGCCCGCGCCGATCCCGCAAGTCGAGCCACCAACAGGCGCGCCGGCCGGCACGCCGTTGCCCGAAGTTCCCAGCAAACCGTCGCCGCCCAAACTCCCCGGTCTGGGCACACCGGCGCCGGCCACGGCTTGACGAAACATCGGGAATCCAATTCCCGCGAGCGGTTTTCCAGTGATTGACTCAGCCGCAGTCAATTCATTAGCCTGTTGGCGCATGATTATTGCACCTTCTCTGCTGGCCGCCAATTTTGGCCGACTCGAGAAAGAAACCCTGCGCGCGGAACAGGCCGGCGCGGATTATCTCCACCTGGACATCATGGACGGACATTTCGTGCCGAACATTTCCTTCGGCCCGGAAGTCGTGCGCGTGCTGCGGCCGGTGACGAAATTATTTCTGGACGTGCACTTGATGTGTTCGCGACCGGAAATTCTCTTGGAGCCTTTCGCGCGAGCTGGCGCCGACCGGATGACTGTGCACGTCGAACTGGGCGAACAGGTCAACGCGCTGCTGTGGAAAATCAAATCGCTGGGCAGGAAAGTTGGCCTCGCCATCAATCCGCCCACGGCCATCGGTTTGGTGCAGCCTTACCTCGAACAAATCGACCTGCTCCTCATCATGACCGTCAATCCTGGCTTTGGCGGACAACCGTTCATCGTCGAGACGCTTCCCAAAATTCAACAAGCCCACGTCTGGCGGCGGGAGAAGAATCTGGACTACCAGATCGAAGTCGATGGCGGCATCAACTTCGCCACCGCCGCGGAGTGTGCGCGCGCCGGCGCGGACACGTTTGTCAGCGGCACCGGCTTGTTCGGCCAACGCAGTCTAAAGACCGCGATCAAGAAGATGCGAAAGATTGTGAACTCGGCGCAGCCCCTGCAACTTGCTCCTCAACTTGCCGCGACTTAATCCTTCAATGGCGCAAATCAAATTCGGAACAGACGGTTGGCGCGCAATCATCGCGGAGGACTTCACTTTTGCCAACCTGGACCGTGTCTCGCAGGCGACCGCTGATTACTGGAACGAAAACCCGGTCGAAGGAACGGAGAAGCGGGCGATTGTTGGTTACGACCGTCGTTTTCTCTCGGACCAATTCGCGCGCCGGACGGCGGAGGTCTTGGCGGGGAACGGTTTTCAGGTGACGCTCACATCCGAGCCAACACCGACGCCCGCCGTTTCTTTTGCGGTCAAGCACGAGCGGGCCGTTGGCGGTGTGATGATCACTGCCAGCCACAATCCGCCGGCGTTCAACGGCTTCAAACTCAAGGCTCACTACGGCGGTTCAGCCGATCCCGCCCTTTGTCAGGCCGTGGAACAAATGCTGGATAAAAATCCTATCCGCGCCCTCGACCTCAAACAAGCCCTCAAGGAAAAACTCGTTTTGTTGAAGGACCTTCGTCCTGTCTATTACCGCGCAGTTAAGAGGCTGGTGGATTTCAAACTCATTGCGCGCTCGAAACTCCGCTTCGCTCACGACGCTTTGTTTGGTGTCGGTGCGGGTTGCTTTGACGAACTGCTGGCGGGCACCAGTTGCAAGGTCACGACCTTGAACGCCGTGCACGATCCGCTCTTCGGCGGCATCGATCCTGAACCGATTGAAAAGAATTACGGGCGCAGTCAGATTTACTTGCGCAAACATCCGCACGACATCTGTCTGGTTACCGATGGCGATGCGGATCGCGTCGGCGGCATGGATGGCCGGGGCAAGTATCTGAGCACGCATCAGCTAATCTGTTTGTTGCTGCATCATTTTGTCGTTAATCGCTCGCCCCGTGGAGTTGCCGGCCTTACTCCACCGGGCAAGGGCAGGGGACGGGTCATCAAGGCCCTGACCACGACCTCGATGGTGGACAAGATGTGCGCCGCCTACGGATTGGAACTGGTCGAAACTGGCGTCGGTTTCAAATACATCTGCGCCGAAATGCTCAAGGGCAACGTCTTGCTCGGCTTCGAGGAAAGCGGCGGTATCGGCTTTCCGGGGCACATACCTGAAAGAGACGGCATCCTTGCCGGCCTGATGTTGCTGGAAATGTTGGCGACGGAACGAACTTCGATTAACAAAATGCTGGCGCGATTGGAAAAGCAATTCGGCCCGCACCGCTATGCCCGCATCGACGCGCATTTCCCGCTGGAGAAACGCAATGCGCTCATGGAATTCTGCAAAAACAATCCGCCCACCGCCCTGCTCGGTTCACCGCTGGCCGACATCAAATCGTACGACGGTATCAAGTTTGTTGCGCAAGACGGCTCCTGGCTGATGCTGCGCGGCTCAGGCACCGAACCAATTCTCCGTATCTATGCCGAGGCGAATTCCGATGCAGGCGCGAAAACACTTCTCAGGCTGGGAGTTCGTTTGACTAAAATGATTCAGAGAGATTGAAATGACCGATGGTGAACATACTTTCTGGCCGTACGGTTTTTCCAGCCGGAAGTATGATCTACTGCGTGTTGAACATGGACGACAAACTCTCATCGTGCGATCCAGGACACGGTCAAGGCACGCGGTCGCTTCATTTGGTCGTAGCAGGTTCATTGGTTTCGACGTTGTTCTTTGCTTGGTTATGGATTGAACGGAGAGGACCGGGAATGCCTAACTTTTCGAGTTCCTGAGGCGCAATATGCTCCAAAGTCGCTGCTGCAAAAAATTCACGTCCGGAAGCAGAATCGTGACAGGCTTCCAAAAGGACCGGCACCAGAAGCTCCTTGTCCGATGTTACGCGAAGCAGACTTTCTCGTGCAGCTACTCGCACGCCAACATCGGAGTCCTTGGTGAGCAGTGCCAAGGACGGCGCAGCGGACTTGGCTTCCTTTGCAAGGATTGCAAAGCCGTCCCAAGCCATGCCACGCCGCACGGATGCGCTGCGAAAGCGTAAATGAATGATGGTTTGCCGATCCAGAAGCGAATTCAACCGCGTCTTAAGCAATGAATCTTTGGCCTGTATCATTTTGAGCAGAGTCGGAATGGCATTTGTGCCTATTGCTTTGATGGCCCGTTGGACTTCCGGGGATTTCGGATCACGCTCAAACCGGGTGTTGAAGGGATTCCGCCGCTTGGGTTGCGGTTCAGGTTCGAGCCATTGCGTGAGGGTGCGCCCTTGATAACTCGGCTCCCTGAGAAGGGCGAGATCAAACACCAGACATCCCATGAGAATCACGACAGCAAGGATACCAATCAGGCGCAGTCTTTTCATGTTCGCGACAATTTACAAATGCTGTCGAATCTGAAGCAGTGTACCCGCCGTGGCGTTGGCACCCAACGATTCACCTTTTCGGCCCATATGATACGGATTCTTGGTAAATCCAAGAATCCTTCTCTACATCGTAAATGGCATCAACTCCGGCGATATGTCCAATGTCGAGCTCGATCAGTATCAGTTTCGCGGTTATCCAAGAAACCGTCACCGTGCGGAAATCTGTGATCGACAATTCCCTCGGTTGATCAAGGCCCCGTCCTTCGATCCGAATGATACACTTCTGGTTTTCGTAACCGTATTTGTCGCCTCTGGTGCGAAAAACGGTTGTCTTTCTGCGGTGAGAATCGCCCCAGACGACTACGGGAGCTTCCAGTTCGTATTCACCCAAATCGAAAGCGCGCTCGCTGCGTAACGGATAATGGCTGCTGAAGCTGTCGGAATACAAAACGTCGAAGTCCAGTTCAGGAGTATCGTTGACCTGTGCGCGTGCGTCCGGCTTAGTGACGCCTGTCTGCCGCGACTCAATGGCTTGGGGAGAGGGTTGGTATGCCGCGCAACCGGCTCCGACGATTACCGCACAACTGATGGGGAGGGAGAAACAAATAATGCCAATTGAGTGGGTGCATGTGAGGCGTCTAACGAAAGTTGAACCACGGGCGGTCAATTTGCTCATGAGACAAGATACCGCATGCACTCTGGCAGCCAAGCACACTCAGGAACTACAAGGGGCAAGGCAATCAATTGCGGAGAGGGCGGCAGATTTCGTTCATTTAATTTCAAGGGAACTGTGCGGGATGCCTGATGGAAACAGGTTCGTGCTATTTGATTGGAATAAGTTCGTGCGACTTGTTAGGACTAGATTAGGCAGATTGACTGGATGTAGTGTCGTATCGCCCCATCTACTCCGTCGGAAGTACATCCTGTCCAGGTAATGAATCGGTCGAAAGAACTTTTCTGGAATGCCTCCATAATCGGGAGCGGTTGCTGTGGCCTTAGACACTACACCCCCAGTCATTATAGCGCTCCACCACACCGTCCCGGAACGAACCATCGCAAAATAAAGCAATACGTAAACACCGACACTCAGACAAAAGGCAACCAGAAAACCTTCTATGCCGTGAGTTTTCATAGTTAGTTCCCTGTGCAAAGGAATTGTTGTCGATCTCGGTTCATACCACTGTTATCTAACGCTTTTGAAGCGTCGTGTCCAACTTGGAAAAGCATCTGTGCCAGCATATTTTTTTGAACATTGGGTAGTGAAATTGTCAATGTGGTCAATGCCAAACCGGCGGCGCATTTCTGAAGCCGTCTTCCTTTGACCAAGTTTCCATACCAAGTTGGGCGTGAACGACGATGCGATTTTTTTGATTGCTGGTGTGGTCGAAGTGAGATTCAGTTCAATGACCTCGCTGGCTGTAACACAGAAAAACTTACCAGAGAAAATGGTCACGGTCCTCGCCGGCTCGTCTTCAGTTGCAAACCCGTCATTCCTTTTGCAGGGATGTCGACCTGCTGTTGCAGGCGATAGTTCTTTGGCGTCGCCCCGACGCCCCATACTGAACCCATCTGCTGTGGCGGGGCGAGCAGCACCACAGTGATATGTCCAGCCGGTAGTTTCGCGTTGAACGAACCGTCAGCGCCAACTTTTGATTCGCTTCCCACGCCGCCACATTCCTGATCCCAGATCGCATTGATTTTATCATTATAGTTGGCGGCGAGTTCCACCGGTTCATCCGGTGGCTTCCCGTTCGCGTCCAGCAACGTGCCAGAGACTGAGACCATCGGCCGGACGGTTATGAGGAGATCATTCGTGTCCCCCCAATCGCTCGTCGCTTGCTCACGCGTCGCCGTTTTCAGGGTCGTCGTCGCGAAGCCGTCGCGATAGACGTAAAACCCGAGGATCCGCAGCGGTCCAGGGATTTCCAACTCGAACCGCCCCGCCTCGTCCGTCAGGGCCGACGAACCGGTGAGGCTAGTGAATATTTCCGAACGCACGCAGTGAACACCGGCAACCGGTTCGCCATTGACAGAATTGACGACGCGCCCTGCCACGCGAATCAGCGGTGCCAGCCTGAAATCAAGGGGGACGTTTTTCCGTGACTCGGCACCGGGGTCGGGATCAAGTTTTATATTGAGTTTTGAAGCCCGCAGTGGGTTGTCGGCCACGGCTTCAAAAACTGCCGTGGCCGGGACGGAGTGATCTTGCAAGACAAAATCGATTCCCATCATCGACCAGACTCCGTTGGCGGTGCTATGCGCGATTAATTCGGGTGTCTTGGTCAGATGCGTCTTCGTCGAGTTGAACGGGGTTTCATTATATGATTGGAGTTGAGCCAAAACGAGCGACACCTTTGCGTCGGCAACAGGACGACCTTTGGCGTCTGTCGTTCTGCCCTCGATATTGAAAGGTCTGCCGAGCCGACGCACGGGCGTCCTAGGCGCGCTCTTTGGATGGCCGGTGACGCCTACTTCGCACATCATTGCACAGCCTTCGGCTCTGACAATGAGGTGCCCCACCCACTGCTTATCCTCTTGCGTAACGTCCGCTGAAAAAATTCCGCCAGCATTGGCGATAACTTCGAAATCTGTCTTTTCGTTGCCGCTGCCATAATCACCCAATACCCGCACCTTGGCACCCGCTGCTGGTTCCCCGTCAAACCGGACAAGACGGCGCGACACATTCAGCGTCTCGGAATGCGCCAACAAAGAGAAACTGAACAAGAGACCGAGCGCGAGGCAGAAAATAATTTTGTGTTTCATGGTTTGCCTTTTGACGACTGATTCTCTACGGGTCGCTGTGGACAACCTTTCCGCTTTCAAAAATCAAATATCTCCACCTGCCCACTCCATCCACAGTAAACGTGGCTGAATATCCCGAATCAACTTTCTTCACGAGCACGGAACGCGGGCCGGATTGTGGTTGTTGGCCTGTGTAATCTGCAACCGGCCAATTGCTAGATGCGCGGATGGCTTCCGGCAATTGTTTCCACGCCAGATGTTCCGCCCAAGCAACATTGTTCACTGGCGCGTCAAGGAAGCGGAAGCTTTCCAACAGAACCATAACCTTCCGACGATTCACTTTCGTTACAGGCTCTCGCAAATAGACGGATATGTTCCACCCATGCCCGCGTTTGAAAAATCTCACGTGAAGCGCAGACACACCCGGTTCGGAAGATGCCGAAATGTGGTTTGTGGTCAGAAGAGGAAACAAATCGTTGATTACAGAATCTGGCCTCATCGTTGGGCCGCCAGGACCGTCGAAATAACCTATGGACACATATACTTCGCCCGGTTGCATTTGCTGAAGTATGGTTTTTGCACTGAACTGAAATTCACCTGGGTGTGTTTTTTGCATTTGAATTATCAAGCCAGGTCGCTTGCTGTTGACCGTCAGGAACACGTCGTTGTAATGGAACACCTCAAAATTAGTTTTCGTGGCCGTCCAGTCTTCCGGCACCATGAATTCAAATCCGTAATTCGTATTCCGATAAACTTGTCCATCTGCATGAGCAATCTTGCAACAGCCAAATAGAACGCCGGTCAAAACAAGCGCGAGGCAGAGGATGATTTTTCGGTTCATTTGCCAGAGTCGCTAATCTTCCGTCCGTTCTTGTAAAGTGCTGCGCGAACCAGTTTCCGATTGGCCGAATCGGAACCGGGTTTATTCTCATATACGAGTTCAAGCTCGTAATTCCAAGTGAGCCAGTACTGCTCCTTTTCCGGAAATGAGGAGACTCCTGCTAAATGGCCTTCGTACGGCGTAAGACGCAGTTGTTTCCAAACCTGTTCGCGACTCGTACCGGGCCGCAACGCCTTTACGCGGCGGGGCAATTCTTTGACGATCTCGGGTGAGACGGTATCAGAATTAGTCCGCACAGAACCGGGCACGCTGTTCGTGACGAAATCCCGCAGGTAAAACCAACACAGCCAGACACTGGAAATAGGGCGTTTTCCACTGTGTGCCTCTTCCCAGAGGTAGAATCGGGAAGCTGAAACATACGCATCGGCAATCGTGAAGACGAACTCCACGCCGTTTGTTCTCCAAAGCTGTTCGACGGCGCACCGAGCGATTTGGTTGTCCTCATCACCGACCGTGAGATTCGAATGGAGAAACTCGTCCATCGTGGTCTCATTTGTTTTGTAGAAGACCGCGATGCGTTTGCCAAAATTATCATCAGTAACACGGACTGAGATCGGGAATCGAGTGATGTTCGTGGGTGTAACTCGAAAGTCCATGACCGTGGCTCGGCCGCATGTGGCAGCCGTGATTATGAGGGCAAGGATGATTTTTGGTTTCATGGTTCGCTCAACGCATTCATTCAACAGTCTGTTTCAGGGTTCGCTGCCAAAGAACTTTGTAGTTCTTGCTGCTCTGCGGTTGCCACATGTGCTGAGACGGTATGTCTGTTTCAAAAACAATTAAATCCACCTCGATAATATATTGTTTGCCCGGTAATGGAATGCCTCCCTGTTTCGTGTGCCAAAAGCTCGTGCCCAGGTTGAAATCTGTTCCTCCCAATCCATATATGCCATTCGCAAGCCGGGGTTCTCCTTGAGGATAAACATACCATTTGCTCTCTACCCCGGTCACCATGTTCGTGCCAACCATGAGATTTGTGGATTCAAGCGAACTGCGATCAATCTCCACAGAAAGGCTGTCGGTTGTCCGCTGCACTTTAGTTTTGGTGGGAACGCGAACTGAAACCGCCTGGCGAATGGATGGGTTTGCATTCGTAATTGGCGGAAGGATTGGAAAGCCGTGCCATCGCTCGGATTTTGCTGAACTTTGGGTAGTAGTGGAACAGCCGAGTAAAACGCCGCTCAATACGAGCGCGAGGCAGAGGATGATTTTAGGTTTCATAGTTTAATCCTTGCTATTGTAAAAGTATCCTCCACCGATGTCGTAAATACGCTGGATGACGGTTGGCGCTCGCTTACGGTCATACTTGAAAACCTCAACTTTATCGCCCTTTCGTATCGACACAGAAACCGCCTTACCAAACTCCACAGTCTTATCCGATGGCGGTAACTCGCCAGATATTTTCTGGAGGCTGAGCACCTGCGAATGGCTAAGCTTTCGCGTCTCTTCACTCTGCAAAGCCCAATTGTAAACCTCCCGCACTGTATAAACGCTGTAGGCCTGAAGATTCAGCGTCATCACCATCGCGACGTTGGGTTTCTCATTCAAAAACCAAACGCACCGGATTTCGTTTGTGCCGCATTTCGCGAGGTATTCCTGAAAATGCTTGGTCGCCTTGGCATCATCCGTCGGGCCATCCACGTTCCCCTCAGTATCATTGGCAGCAACCTTTCGCTTTGAATTAAGATCAATCAACCCGGAGGCCATGCTCTGCGCGAGGTCTGGCGTGATGATATTTGTGGAAGTGTGCTGGACATAGACCCACAGATCCCCAAAGCGAGCGCATAGCCACTTCCCTGTCATGCGCTCAATGACCTCGCGCTCTGATAACTTCTCAACCATTGGTTCTTGAATTGTTTTGGGGTCGCCTGATTTCCAGAATTCCGCCCACAGCTCGTCAAGCTGGGCTGTGCTGAATTCTACCGGCTTCGCAGCATACGAGGCCAATGCTGGAAGCAAGACGGCGGCGATAGCACTCAACAAGAAAAAGTGTTTGGTTCTCATGGCGCGCGAACGATGCCAACGACCAATATCGCGACCGCCGCCGGAAACGCCCGGCGACTGCAAAAGTCGCATCCAAATTCTCCCGAATCGTCCGCCTGTTCAACGGGGCACTGCAGCGCACGTTTACGTCATCGTCCTATCTCCAACCAATGTAGCCGTCTGATCTGATGGTCAGCGGCTCGGACACGGTGTAACGCTTGCCAGCTTTCCATGCTCTGGTGCGCATGACAACCTGAAACCAACCGTCCTCTCGGGGCAACCACTGGATGGGTGTCGTCTCAAAACGATCATAACCGGCCCGGCCCGCGATCCCAAGCTTGCCAAAATTGCCGGCCTCCACGCCCCTGGCGTCAACCGCTAAGTAAGTCCCGTTTGTCTGGCGGAGAAATACGAAAATGATTGATGCCTTCGGTTTCGAGAGAGAAATCGCAACAGCCGTGCGATTGGAATTCCAAAGCCCCGTCTGCAAAACTCTAACCACCTCGTTGGTGGCGATGTCCTGGGGCAGCGACTTCCGGGCAGCGATAAACAGTGTGTCATCAACGCGCGACTCGCCAGATAATGCGTGAGCAGCGGCCGACAGGGCAAACATGATGACAAGTATGGCGCGTGACATGGCCTAATTTTTAGGTATGCAAACGAATTGTTGTCTATCTCGGTTCATACCACTGTTATCTAACGCTTTTGAAGCGTTGTGTCCAACTGGAAAAGCCTCATACAGTGGACAGCGGAGCGGACTGATTTACTTTGTGTCCGGCGCGGAACAAATCGGGTTTGTTGCGAATGCGTAATCCGCCACGATTCTTCCCTTGATCAGATGTTCTTGGATGATTCGCTCCAAAACTTCCGGCGTGCATGAGTGATACCAGATGCCTTCCGGATAGACGACTGCAATCGGGCCGTGCGCGCAGACGCGAAGGCAATTGGCCTTGGTGCGATATACCAGCGGTTCCGGCCCGACGAGGTTCAGTTCCTTGAGCCGGCGTTTCAAATATTCCCAGGACTCGAGGCCCTTTTCCTTTGGGGCACAGTGCGGCTCGGTCTGATCGGCGCACAGGAAGATGTGGCGCTTGTATTTTTCAAGACCCAACGAGTTTACGACTGCCTTCAATTCGTCCGCCATAAGATCATTGTCCACAAGGTTGAGTTTGCCAGCAAGCGGATTGTGTTGCTGTCTCGCAAAGTTTGCGCGCCTCCGCATATTTTCTGAGCCACCCCTCACCCGGCCAGAGGCCACCCTCTCCCCTCATCTGATGAGGGGAGAGGGAAGGGTGAGGGGAGTGCCTTCGACATTGGTTGCGGGTTCGCCAAGCTGTGTTAAAACGCAGAGGCGATGAGCCTCAAACGACATCTCATGCCTGAAAAAATAATCTCCGGCGGCCAAACCGGAGCGGATAGAGCCGCTTTGGATTTTGCCATCGCCCGCAACATTCCTCACGGCGGCTGGTGCCCGCGCGGCCGATTGGCCGAGGATGGAAGGATCAGCGAACGCTACGAGCTGGCAGAAACGCCCGCCACTGATTATGCACAGCGAACGGAATGGAACGTGCGCGATTCCGACGGCACAGTGATCTTCACGATAGGAAGAGCACTGGCTGGCGGCTCGAAGCAGACCAGCAAGTTTGCAAAGCAGTTAGGCAAGCCGTGGTTGCATTTGTCGCAAGATGCTGACGGTAACGCCACTGTTGATAAGTTGAGGCAATTTTTGTCTGAAAACCGAATCAAGGTGCTGAACGTTGCTGGTTCACGAAAATCCCAAGAACGACAGGTTGGCGACTTTACCACGGTCACCCTGACGAGACTCTGGGATGGAAGTGAGGCTGCTTATACCAGTTGCCAAAAGTAATTTTCGATTAGAACGACCTGACACCGACACACCCACCCCCGACCCCTCCCAAGAGGGGAAGAATTCACCGTGTGCCGCTCCCCTCCTGGGAGGGGCAAGGGGTGGGTTCGGAGCTCGATTCGCTTACTCTGGTTTGTGCCATCTCTCCTCATTCGTCATCGTCATCGCCAGTAAGACTCAGTCCAAGCTTCTTCAGACCCTTGCCATGCGCGCCGGCCAGATGAGCAGGGTAGGGCGCGTCCACCCCTTTGACCGAATGCCAGATGATCCGGTTGAGTGTGTCCTCATCGGCTTGATCCACCTTATCAAACGGTTGCGCGAGACTTTGCTCAGCCCAATAACGTTCGGCGCCCCGGAGCTGGCCCAGTGGCTTGTTGAGTTCGTCCAGCGGAACGTTGTTCTTCAAACAGGTGTAAGTCTTGAAATCGGGTTGGCTCGTGAAACAGTCCGTCATCAACGGTGACAGCGCGTCCATCTGGTTCATTGGAGGGATGCCCAACATCCTTTCCATCGTGTGCAGCACGGAAGTCTGATTGTAGAACTTGCTCACGACCGCGCTACGCTTGCAGTAAGGACTGACCACCAGACAAAGCGAGCGGTGGCCATCAACATGATCGAACCCAGCCTGCGGATCATCTTCATTCACGAAAATACACGTCTTCGGCCAGAACCGACTCTTGGAGATGCGCTCGACAATGCGCCCAACTGCCAGATCATTGTCAGCGACCTGCGCGCGCGGCGTCGGCCCGCCGGGTCGCGTGCCGGAAGTGTGATCGCTGGGCAGGTAGATGATCACCAGGTTGGGCCACTCACCTTTCTTCTCGTAATCGCTGAATTCGTTGAGAAAAACGTCCGCGCGAATCGCGTCGGGAATTCGCATGTTCCAACCCGGTGATTGCGGACAACTGTAACGTCGCAAGGTTTCAATCTGCATGTCGTGCTTGAAAGAAATGTTGGTGCCGTTGGTGCGATAGTTCTCGTAGATCGCCAGCCACCCTGCGTCTGCCGGGATGGGTGCGGTGTAACTCATTTCGCCGTAGTTGCGGAAGGAAAGGCCGTGCAACAGCACATTGTCCCAGATGAAGCCCGTCGCGGCATAGCTGATGGGGTCATCGCCGGCAAACGGATAGCTGCGGGTGAAACCGCCAAAAGATTTCTCCAGATAATCGGTGGCGTAACCTTCCATCGCCCACGCATGGCCGTCGGCGGAGAGGACGCCGTTGCAATAATAATTATCCAGCAGCACAAACTGTTCGGCCAGCGCGTGATGGTTCGGCGTCACCTCGCGGCCAAACATGCACAACTCCGGGTCGGCATTTCCTTGCGGCAGATCACCGAAGACCTGATCGTAGCACCGGTTTTCCTTGATGATGTAAACGACATGCTCGATCAAGGAGGGCTCGCCAGTGCGACGCGGCACTGGCACTGGCTTTCTGCCGCTGTTGCCTTTTTCCCAGGCGCGCAGGATTTGCGGCACGCGCGAGTCTGCTTTGACCTGGGCGGTGTAGCTTTTCAACTTTTCCGCGGCGGGAATTTCAACTTTGGTGACGGTTCCCAGATACATGTGACTGTTCCAACCTTTGCGATCCGTGCGCGGATTCCGTGACCCGAGACCTTTGACGTTGGCAACGTAAAGAAACCTTCCATCATTCACCAACGCGCCGGGATACCACGCCGTCGGAATAAATCCTTCGAGCTGATTCTTTGCCCCGAGCTGGACCATGGCGACGGCATTATTGCCTCCGTTGGCGACGAAAAGTTTGCTGCCATCCTTGCTCAACGATACTGCGTTTGGCGCGCTGCCAAACGGCAACGTCGAATCAGGGCGGACCAGCACGGCGGCGGTGACCTTCAAACTTGTCGTGTCGATGACGCTGACGGTGTCTGAGTTGGCATTGGCGACGTAGAGCGTTTGTTGGTCCGCACTCAATTCCAAATCCGACGGATGCAACCCGACAACGATTTGAGCGACCTCTTCGCCTTTTTCAAGATCGACAACCGACACCGTTCCACTGGCCGCCACGCCTCGTTCATCCACCAAAGTCTCGGTGCCGGAAGACTTGGCGGTTCTTTCGCCTGGCTTCGGACGACGACCGCCCCAATTCGAAACATACGCAGTTTTCCCATCGGCCTTGATCGCTACGTCGAACGGAGCGACCCCAACGGATATTTCCTTTATCAACATGCCTGACTCCAGATCGACCACCGCCAGGCTGTTGTTGCGCGAGAGGCAGACGTAAGCCTTCTTTTCATCTTTTGAAAGGGCGATGCCGCCCACATGGGAATTGCCGCTGCCGCCGGGACCGGGCAGAATAATCTTTCGTCCCCACAACATTTTCCCGTCTTCGCCCAGTTTGGCTTCCCACAAGATATTTTGCGCGGTGGTCAGAAACAGGCGCGTGCCATCGCGCGTCACCGCGATGCCGTGTGTGGAACCGCCACCGGCGATGAATTTCAGTTCCTGACGAATTGTCCAAGTCTCAACGTCAATGACCACCAGCCCGCGATCATCTTTCACGTACAATGTTTGTTTGTCCGGGGAGAGCGCAAGGTCAACCGGCCGACCGCCGAATTGCAGTGATTGACCGGCGGCATGCAGCACCTGATAGGTGGAGACGATGTGGCCTCCACCCTCCAACGGACCCACGTGTTCGACCTTGGTGGTCTGACAGCCGACGAAAAGGAAAACAGCACAGAAGGGGAAGAATAAATGTTTCATACCGGTCGTTGGTTCAAGCAAATGACGCTACTATTCAGGTTAATTCAACGTAAAGCTTTTTAGTGATCCTGAGAAATGCGGGTGGAGACGCTGACCGAAAGCGAGCAGAAAAAGTTTTTGGAATCGAGAAATGAGACTCATCACTTCAACCTTGACTCGTGATCCCTCATAGGAGATCGCGCAAAGGCGCCAGGGAGCCTGGGAAAATGGTTCCTGACACCTTCTTTTCAAAATAATTTCACCTATGGGTTTTGCGATTTCACGTCGAGCGGTATTCCGGTTCTTCGTGAAATGTCCAGCAGGTCATCCACCACAGACTTGATCAACGGAATGCCTTCTTTGCTTCGAATCCCTTCCGCTTCTCGCTCAGGATCGCCGGGGATCAGTGGCCCGTTGGTCCCGGGAGCCGGTTTTGTATTGCGGAAGACGTGGATCCAGTCATCGATCTGTTTCTTGAATTCATCTTTGTCGATGAAGCCGTCGATCTGCATGGCGCCGAAAAAATGGCCGATGCCCTTGCCGACGCTGCGCGCGGGAATTTCCTGTCTCTGAGTGAAGGGTGTCGCGAAGGGTCCCCAGTTGGCACCGCTCAACACGGAGCACAAGATATCGACCATCGCGGCGAGACCATAGCCTTTGTGCCCGCCCGTTTCTCTCTCGGAGCCAAGCGGCAATTGCGCGCCCCCATTGCTCATGTCCTGTGGGTTGGTGGTGTCGCGACCGTTTTTATCGATGATCCAGCCCCTGGGCACTTCTGTTTTCGTTCGTAGCGCGATTTCGATTTTGCCGTAAGCGACGGCACTGGTGGCCATGTCGATGACGATCGGTGGCTCTTTGTAGCCTGGGAACGCGATGGCAATGGGATTCGTGCCCAGCATTCTTTCCGCCCCCCACAGCGGTGCGACCAGCTTCGTGGAATTGGTCATGGCCCAGCCGATGAGATCTCTTTCGAGAGCTTTCAAAGGATAGTAGCCCGCGATTCCGAAATGGTTGCTATTGCAGACACTCACCCAACCTGAGCCGTAAGTCGCGGCTTTCTCCATAGCGATCTCATTCGCCTTGGGTCCCACTACGAGGCCCAACCCATTATCGCCATCGACAGTTGCCACGCTGGCGTTTTCCCGGACCATTTTGATATTGGGCTTGGGGTTGATCCGGCCCAACTCCAGCATATCAAAATAAATATGCAGCCTCGCCACACCGTGGGAGTCGATGCCTCTCAAATCGGACTTGGCCAAAACATCTGCGGCTTGGCGGGCGTCCGCTTCGGAGATGCCGCAATGCATGAAAACCTTGGCTGAGAAGTCTTTGAGGTAGTCCGCGGGGAAAAGGTATGATTCTCTCTCGTCGGTCATGACTTTTTACTCGCGACTAATTGAACGCGCTCTTGTAACACGCGGTGTCGCTGGCTTTCTGCGTGTCCTCCGCCTTGCCGGAGGTGCCGTCGGCGAGACCAAAATGTTTGGCGCGCAAGTTGATGGCCTTCCGAAACTCGGCATGGCCGTCCGTGAACACAAAATTCCCGCCTTGCGCGTGGACCATGCTGTACCAGTCCACTCCGGGTTTCAGATTGACGTGCCAATAGGTGTACTGTCCCTGGCAAAGTCCGAAGTCGTTGCCCACCGCCGGACGCAACGCCGTGTAACTGACGAGGCGGATGGTTTCCTGAATGAAAATGACCTCACTCGGTTTGGAAACCTGTGCCAGGCTCAATTCCATGACGACGGCGTTGGGCAGATAACTCGTGGCGCTGGCGGCCGTGGCATCGCTGCCATCGCCCGGCTTCTTCGCGCTCGGACAGGCGTAAATTTTTGAGCTGGGCGTTTTCTGCGAGCTTTGCAGGTAAGGCGTGATGGCGTAGAGACAATTATTCTCCCAACCACCCGCATTGGGATTCATGAAGTCGGGAACTTGCGAGGCCCGGGGCGGCATTTTGCGATGGTCGCCTTCATACAGCACCAGCGCGATGCCGATCTGCCGCATGTTGTTCATGCACTTGGTGCGCTGGGCCTTCTCCTTCGCCTTGGCCAACGCCGGTAAAAGCAGCGCGGCGAGAATGGCGATGATGGCAATGACCACCAACAGTTCAATCAGCGTGAACGCGATAACTTTCCGCTTAGGCATGGAGCAATGATGCGCCACAAACCCAATCAAGTCCAACCGCTTCTCAGCCTTGCCTTGGCCTGACGCTTTCGCGAACGGAGTCGCCGATTCCTTCCGCGTTGATTCTTTCTGGGTCACCGACTAAACTGGGCCCATGGGCACGCTTTGCACGGCGAAAACCTCGACATCCCACGCAGCCAGAATGCGTGCAAATTGAAGCGCGAACACAATTTCAATCGATTATGCGTCCGAACGAAACTGTGGAGGTGACCAGGTTGTCGAACCGTGAGTTTCTGGAACGTTACGCGGCACCAGGTCGCGTGGGACTATCCGGCGGGATCACGTTGGTGGACCGGGCCATCAGCCGCGCGGAACGGCATCTGGATGAGCAGGGGCGCTGGAGCTACTGGTCGCACGCGTTCCTGTTCCAAGGTGAACGCCACGACGGTCATCATTGGGTCATTGAATCGGACCTGCACGTGGCCCGGAAACACATCCGGCTGGGCGTGCAGGAGAATCGCATCGCCAAGTATTTTGATGAGGAGATGTACACGACGCTGGCGGTGCTGGACTTCGGTTTGGCGGAAGCTCAGGTGGCCGGCTTGTTGCGCGAAGGTCTGGAACTGGTCGCCACGCGCGCACGTTATTCGTTGCGGGAATTGCTGGGAACGTTGATGGCATTGCGGAAACCTGATTTGCGCACGCAGGACAATGTGCTGGCGCGCGAGTGCTCGTTTTATTGCTCCGCCTTTGTCGAGCATCTCTTCCGCAAGTCCGGCATTGACCTCACACCCAGTCGCTCGGTGAAGAACACGACGCCGGAAGATATTTCGCGCACGCCCGTGCCGCACACCACTTATCTGCTGAAACGACGAGTCGCCACCAGCAAGTTGTCCGAGCTGGCAGATCGTGTGCGAAACAAAGTGCGGTCGAAAATCAAATCATGACCCCGGAGCATCAACGGCTGCACGAACCATCGAAAGAGCATGTTGTCCCGTGGAAGAAGTGGGGGCCGTATGTGGCCGAGCGGGCGTGGGGCACGGTGCGGGAGGATTACAGCGCGGAAGGTGAGGCGTGGGATTACTTTCCGCACGACCTGGCGCGCTCCAAAGCCTATCGCTGGGGAGAGGATGGGTTGGCGGCGATTTGCGACCGCTACCAAATCCTGGTCTTCGCGGTGGCGTTGTGGAACGGACGCGATCCGATCCTGAAGGAAAGGTTGTTTGGCTTGGTGCCGACGGAGGGGAATCACGGCGAGGACGTGAAGGAATATTATTTTTATCTCGATTCGACGCCCACGCATTCCTACCTGAAGTATCTCTACAAGTATCCGCAGACGGAATTTCCCTACAGCAAACTCATCGAAGAAAACCGCAAGCGTTTGAGCAATGAACCGGAATATGAGCTGCTCGACACGGGTATTTTCGACGACAACCGCTACTTCGATATTTTCGTGGAGTACGCCAAGGCTGCGCCGGAGGATATTTGCATCCGCATCGAGGTGTTTAATCGCGGACCGGAGCCGGCGCCGATTCACGTCCTGCCGCATCTGTGGTTTCGCAACCGCTGGGCGTGGGGAAAAGAGGCCAGACCAGAGCCGCGCATTTCGCTCGGCAGAAAAAGCCAAAGCCATCTGGTGCTGATTGCAGACGACACCTGTTGCCACTCGCTCAAGAAGATTCCTTACGACTACCGGCTGGGTCGGCGTCACCTCTACGCCGATCCGGGTGCGCAACCGCTGTTTACCAACAATGAAACCAACTGCGAACGGGTATTTGATCCGGCGGCTAGAAGCCGCAGCCCGTTTGTAAAGGACGCGTTTCATCGTCACATCATCGAAGGCGCGGACTGCGTCAACCCGGAACAGTTCGGCACCAAGGCCTGTCTGCACTACGTCGGCCAGATTGTTCCTGCGGGCGGCTCAGTCGTGTTCCGCTTGCGCCTGACCGACGAATCGTTGAGCAAGCCGCTCGCGGAAATTGATAAGATCATCGCTACGCGCCGCGCCGAAGCCGACGAGTTTTACGCAACGATTCATCCGGCGAGCGCCACTGAGGATGAGCGGCGCATCCAACGCCAGGCTCTGGCCGGTCTGCTCTGGAGCAAACAGATTTATCTGTTCGACGTGGCGGAATGGTTGGATGGGGACTTTCCGGATTGGCCGCCGCCGGAATCACGAAAGAGCATCCGCAACGTCCACTGGAGACATTTGAATTCCAAACGCATCCTTTCGATGCCCGACAAATGGGAGTATCCGTGGTTTGCCGCGTGGGATCTGGCGTTCCAGGCCGTGCCGCTGACGCTGGTTGATCCGGAGTTTGCCAAGCAACAACTCTGGCTGCTATTGTTTGAACAATTCCAACATCCCAATGGACAGCTTCCGGCTTACGAATGGGAATTCTCCGATATGAACCCGCCGGTTCATGCTTGGGCCATCTGGCGCGTCTATAACATGGATCGCATCCGCTCCGGCAAGGCCGACCGCGCGTTCCTGGAAAAGTGTTTCCACAAATTGCTCATCAATTTCACTTGGTGGGTGAACAAGGTGGACAGCGACGGCAACAATGTTTTTGAAGGTGGTTTCCTCGGCCTCGACAACATCACGGTGGTGGACCGCAGCAAGAAAATGCCCGACGGCGCCGTGCTGCAGCAGTCCGACGGCAGCGGTTGGATGGGAATGTTTTGGCTGAACATGATGCGCATCGCGCTGGAACTGGCCAAGGAGAACAAGGCTTATGAAGGACTGGCCACGAAGTTCTTCGAGCACTACGTGTATATCGGCGCGGCGATGAAGAATATGGGGCGTCGTGGTTACGAACTTTGGGACGAACAGGACGGATTCTTCTACGACGTGTTGAGTTATGCCGACGGGAGCTTTCAGAAATTCCGCGTCCGTTCGCTGGTGGGATTGATCCCGATGTTTGCCGTCGAACGGCTCGAAGAGGATTGGCTGGAGCCGTTTCCGGAATTCCGCGCCAACATGCATTGGTTTTTGAAAAACCGGCAGGACCTGGTCGAGAAGTGCGTGACCACGCTGGAACATGACGGAAAAAAAGTCCACGTACTGGCCATCATGAACCCGGAGCAGATGCAGCGGTTGCTGCGCGTGATCTGGAGTCCGAAAGAATTCCGTTCGGACTTCGGTCTCCGCAGTCTAAGCAAATACCACGAAGCGCATCCGTATCAGTTTGATTCGAACGAAATCCGTTACGAACCGGCGGAGTCGGTGGCGCGGCTCAAAGGCGGCAACTCCAACTGGCGCGGGCCAATCTGGTTTCCCACCACGTTCATGATGATCGAGTCGTTGCGGAAACTTCGCAAAGCCTACGGCGGCGCGTTTGCCATAGGCGGCTGCGCCTCTGTAGAAGACTGTGTGAACCTGGAGGAAATGGCGGACGGTTTTGCGAACAACCTCATCCGTCTGTTCACGCGCAACGAACGAAACAAGCGGCCCATTTACGGTGCGGCACAAAAGTTTCAAAGCGATCCGCACTGGCGCGATTACATTTTGTTCCATGAATATTTTCATGGCGACACCGGGCAGGGGTTGGGCGCGTCACACCAGACTGGTTGGACGGCGCTGGTGGCGTCATTGATTGACGAGTGGCGGAAATAGCGGCGTTACCAGAATAAATGTCCGAATAAACCTTTGCAGGACCCCGATCCGACCTTCGGCCACACTCGGCATGAACCTTGTAGCAGCGGCCGTGAGTCCGCTCCATCTGAATTCGATGAAAGTCAGAGCCGACTCACGGCGGCTGCTACAGTTCAGCTGTTCAAAGCGCAGAAATCTTTTTCGGAGAATTCTCTTTCCAGCCGATCCGGGGAGGAGGTGAGGGGCAATTCGGAAATTAATTTTGGAAAACAGTATTGAACCGGAATCGTCCTCCCTCAGCACTACGGCTTAATATGAGCAGTGCTCCTGCATCCAAAGCACGTCGGGATTGTTCTTGCTCGGCACATTCAGTGGCAGCCCGGTGCGAATGGGAGGAAAGGTTCGAGAGTCGCGCCATTTGTGGATCTCCGAGTGACCGTCCGCGAAAGAAAAGCCAGCCGCGTGGTTATGATAGCTGGCGGGGTAATCGACAATTTTCGTGGTCGCGGGATTATTAGGGTAGCCATCCATCTCAGTAACGAAGTAGGCGTCGTTGATGCTATCCTGGCGTTCGTCCAAAAGTACGAACGTCATGGAAGGTCCGGGATGGATCATTTGGCTGAGCTTCCGATAAACAACCGAGTTCGGCGAATTCAAACCCCAGCCGCCTTTGTAAGCGTTCTGGGGCGAGTCGCCATTGCCGCCCACCCAGTTGCTCATGCTGACGCTGCGGACGCGGGGCACGCGCTGGTTCAGATTGTTGATGCCAAAAGCGGTGTCTGCCGGACAGCGCCAGATGTTGATCGAGCTGCCGACGTACGGGGCCAGCAAGCTCTTGCGGACTGTGGTATCAACATTCCAATTGTCGGATGCCCTCGGATTGGAATCATCAAGGTAGCCCACCACCCAGACATAAGGTGTGGTTGTCGAGTATGCGAAAGGCAGGGTGTCCTGGTTGTCGTCCGCATACAGGCGCCACGCCAGCGTCAACTGCTTCGTGTTATTCATACACATGACGGCGTGGGCTTTTTGTTTCGCCTTGGCCAATGCCGGCAGCAACAAGCCCGCAAGTATGGCGATGATGGCGATGACCACCAGGAGTTCAATCAGGGTGAACCCACCGCGTGCGGGTTGGTTCTTGCGGAGTTTCACAGTTCGATAGCTCGAAGGTTGGTGTCGCCGTAAGGATGGTGGAACCATATTCAACTGTTCATTGATCAAGCGAGATTTTGAAGTAGCAGACCCAACTGCCAATATCGCCACCGGTCGCGCCCAGAAAAACTTTCTTCCCGTCAATCCAAGCCACAGACCCGTCCTCAAACAGGAAGTTGCCACCTTCCGGTGCGCCGGTGCTGCGTGGATGAGTCGCCGTCATAACGGTCTTGTTGTTGTAAGTCGAAGTGGTGCGCCAGCCCAGGCGCGGGTCATACATGTTGTCGGTCACCGGCGGACTGAAACCCTGCATCCGGTCAATCAACACCGGTGCGCGCCGGTATTCAGTGCCCATCTTCACCCGGTAAAACCATTCAGCCGTGCCTCGGGCCTGGGCAAAACTCGCGACATCGGTCCGCGCGGATTGGCTTCGTCGGCCTGGCAGATAAAAGTAACCCAACAATTGAGGCTCGTTGTCCGACCTGATCATCCCGGCTTCGGCATCGCGGTGCCACTGGTCCGTCGGGCAAAACAGGACGTCGTTCCGGTCGCGTTGACCTTTGGTGGTGCCGCGACGGTTGGGCAGGAGATAGTTTTTCCAGAAATTGCTCATGCTCGGCATCATCCAACTCAAGTGGAACCCGTCGGAATTGTCGGGGAAGAAATCTCCGTAATCGCCCGCGTACATGGTGATGGCCATGCCCCATTGCTTGCAATTGCTCGTGCAGAGCGTGCGCAGGGCGCGCGTCTTCGCCTTGGCCAAGGCCGGGAGCAACAACCCCGCGAGAATGGCGATGATGGCGATAACCACCAACAATTCAATCAGCGTGAAGGCGTCGTGACGTCGGACGCCGTGATTCGAACGATCGCGAGAAGTGCCTATCAGCCAATGCATATATTTGTTGCGCGTCTGAATTAAACTATTTCTTACCGCATGTCCGGACGCAATGCCAGTCCAATCGTATCGGCATGCGCCGAATCGGAGCTTTACTTTCACTGCTTGATGATTATCATGCCACCAGATGAAAGCTGTTCCAGTTGGGCGCACTTTGGGCATTTGCTCGCGGAGGTGGTTCGCTGTTGTTTTACTTGGAGCACTGGTCGTTTTCCCCCGTTCTTCCCCGGCACAACCCTCAGGCGGACTCTTCACCCCAAGGCCGTCCTTTAACGCCACCAATCACCTCGTCAGTGTCAGCGTTTTTCACTGGTTCACGTCCAATGGCGGTCAACTCACCGGCCCGTGGCGACCGGTGGAGGGTCGGGCGAACTGGACGGGCGAGCCGGAGTTTTGGAAGGGCCAGATCAAGCAGATGATGTCCGCGAACATCGACATGCTTTACGTCCACTTGATTCCGAGTTCGGAACAACAGCGGATCAATCTTTTTCAAGCGCTCAATCAAATGCGCCGTGACGGTTACGACGTGCCCAAGATCGCGCCGTTTCTTGACCCGCTCATTACCTGGAATCAACAACCCTTGGTGGACGTGGCCACGACAGCGGGCAAGGACACTTTCGCCGGCCAATACATTCGTTTCTTCAACCAATATTTCAGCGTCAATCAGGACCCGTTTGCGGACGATTACCTCGGACGAATCGACGGTCGCGTGGTCTTGGACACGTGGCACGTCAAATTCAATTTGAGCAACTTAAATTCGCTCACGCGCTCGGATGTTGAAACCCGTTTGCGATCGGCGTTCGCGCAAAACCATCCGGTCTTCACCAACGGCATTCGCATGGTGACGACGGCGTTGAACGATCCGACGTTGACGTTCGCGGATGAGAAAGTTCCACAATTCGAGATCACGGAGTATTTCCGCGTGGCGCAGTGGTTGACGACACGGTCGGTGCAACTCAAGGGTGGTTACTGGGACCAGAACATCCGCAACCCCGGCGATTTTCTGGCGCGCAACGGCGGACGCGATTTCAGCAATGCGTGGAATCAGGTGGATCGAAATATTGTGCGCCGCGTATATCTTGAGAGTTGGAATGAGTATGACGAAGGCTCCGGCCTCTACGCTGCAAACACGGGCCAACCTTTTATCCAACCCGGCAGCGGCAACACGAACACCGATGTCTGGTCGAGCAGCAACGATCCCTACGAATACATCAGGACCATTGCGCGCGGCGCGGCGGCCTTCAACGACACGCCGGAACGCGGTGCAAGAATCCTTTGGCACAATCTTCCGTCCCGCATGATGCCGGGCGAAACACGGACCGCTACTGTCATCGTTCGCAACGAAGGCGACGTGAAGTGGACCGAGGCCACGAAATTCCGCTTCGGCCAGAAGGATAACATTGACCCCGTGCTGTTTGGTCCGGGCCGGTCGTTGATCAACGACACGCAGGATGAGATTCCGGTCTATGGCGGAATTTTTCGCGGGCGGCCCAAGATTTTTCAAGTTACCTTGCACGCGCCGATGACGCCCGGTGTTTACACGACCCATTGGGGAATGGTGCAGGAAAACGTGACGTGGTTTGGCGATGAGATTGTGCAGAACATCACCGTTGATCCGACTCCGATCCTCCACGGCACGCCGCAGTCCCTCGACAGCACCTCACTGCTCACCAACCGCATCAATGACTTCAGCGAACACACTTACACGATCAACAATCTGCCGGTCGGCAGTTTCGCAGAGTGTCCGATCACACGCACATTTGCCGCTCCCATCAAGAGCATCAAAGTAAGCATCGTCTCTGGCACGGCGGACGACATCGGGTACGTTGGCAATATTCTCGTCACGCCCGACTCGCTCAACACCACCTGCCAACTTGGGCATGTGGCCAACGTGGTGGATGTGACCGGCGCGGTGTCGGTAAATCAACATGTCGCCAGCCTGACGCTGCGGGCCAGGGACACTTGCTGCTGCAACACCGGCTGGGGCGAGGACACCGTGAGCGGCCGGCTCAACGCCCGGCTGCATTGGGAGGTTGAACTCTTGCCGCCGGTGCCCATCAGCCCGGTGTTCAGCAATTCGGCCAACGGCCACTATTACGTGCTGTTGAGTCCCGCCACGTGGAGCTTTTCGGAGCGGGCCGCAGTGGCACTAGATGGTCACTTGACCAGCATTCTGGATCTGGCGGAGCAGAATTGGGTCTTCAACACATTCGGTGGCTTCGGCGGCACGAATCATCTCCTGTGGATTGGAATCAACGACGTGGCCAGCGAGGGTCATTTCGTCTGGTCGAGCGGCGAACCCGTCGGCTTTACTTATTGGGCGCCGGGCGAACCGAACAACGCCTTGACCGGCGAAGATTTTGCCGCGCTGTATCCGCCCGGCCATCCGCTCGCGGGGCAGTGGAATGACTGGGGCGAACGAGTGATCGACGGCAATGGCCCATTCAACGGCGTCGTGGAAATCGTGTCTCCGAACGGGCCGCCTGTGATTACCTTCCAGCCGCGGGGATTGAAGTTGAATTCTGGATACACTTTCCTGGCCTCAGTCAGAGCGACGGGTACTTCGCCGTTAACCTATCAGTGGCGCTTGAATGGACAGAACATCCCCAATGCGACCAACACATTTCTCATCGTGACGAACGTGCAATACGGTCAGGCGGGAAATTATTCGGTGCGCGTAACGAATCTGCTCGGGTCGGCCACGAGTTCCAACGCCGTGCTGATTGTCAATCATCCGCCGACCGCGAATCCGCAAACGCTGACATTGGATGAAGACACGGTTGTGGCCATCACGCTCAGTGGTTCGGATGTGGAAGGCGATCCGCTCACTTACACCGTGATGACGCCGCCGGCGCACGGGAGTTTGACCGGAGTAGCACCGAATCTGATTTATCGACCGGCGACCAATTACAACGGCTCGGACAGTTTCACTTTCAAGGTCAATGATGGTTTGATCGATTCAACCGCCGCGAGCCTCAACATCAACGTCCGTCCGGTCAATGATCCGCCCGTGGCGCAGCCACAGTCCGTTTCGGTCAACGAGGATACGGCGTTGCCCATCACTTTGACCGCCTTCGACGTGGATGGCGATGCATTGAGTTACAGCATTGTGGCACGACCCTCGCACGGCACGTTGACCGGAACGCCGCCGAACGTCACTTACCTGGGAGCGACCAATTACAACGGCCCGGACAGTTTCTCGTTTAAAGTCAACGACGGGCATCTCGATTCTGATCCGGCGACGGTCAACATCACCGTCGCGCCGGTGAATGATCCGCCAGTCGCCATTATCAGAATCTCGCCGCTGTTCAGCCTTTCAACCAACGACACGAACTTGGTGGTCTTTTCGGTGGACGGAATTTCGGCGACGGTGATTTTCGACGGCTCGCTTTCATCAGATGTGGAGAATGATCCGCTGCAATATTTCTGGTTCGAAGAAGGGCAGACCAACGCTTTTGCGACTGGTGTGACCGTGACGAACGAACTGCCGCTGGGCGAATACAGCGTCGCGCTCGTGGTCAGCGACGGACAGGACACGGGCACCAACCGCGTCAGTTTTTCGGTGATTTCGCCCGCCCAGGCCGTGGCGGACTTGGTGTTGCTGGTGGAGCAGGCCGATCTCGGCACGAAAAACGATCAACCGTTGTTGGCGACGTTGAATGCCGCCATGTCGGCGTTCGACCGCGACAAATTCAACGCCGGCGTCAACCAGTTGAATGCGTTCGAGAACAAAGTGCGCGCCCAGATTGCGCCGCTGGATCCCGCATTCGCGGACATTCTGATCAACGCAGCACAACGGATAATCAACTCAATCAACGGGCCTTGATCCCATCGCGGCCGTCTGATGGTGGTCAACACTTGCAGTGACTCCCGCCGTTGCATTGTGTGATCCGCGCTTTCGGGATTGATTATGAGAAGTGCTTTGATTACGACCTCCAACCGCATTTGAAGGTGTTGAGCCTCTGTGTCGTCGAAGGAAGGTCGCGAATCCTGGCGGGACTGATCGGGCGTTGTGTTCAAGAAATAAAACGAAAACTATGCGAGTGTGGCGAAACCAAGTCGGATCGGTGTTGGTTTTGAGTTGCGCCTGTGTCCTGACCGCGCAAACTCCCAAGCCGCTTTACGAAAACAATTTTGAGACTGCGGCGGTGGGTTCAGTGCCGGGCGATTTTCTGGTTCAGGACGGCGCGTTCACCGTGAAGGAAGAATCAGGGAATAAATTCCTGGAGTTGCCCGGCGCACCATTGGATACGTTCGGCCTGTATTTTGGCCCGACAGAGAAAGATGAGACTGCCGCTTCAGCGCGTTTCTCCGGGGTTGGCAAAGGCCGCCGCTTCCCCACTTTCGCCGTCGGTTTGGGCGCGGGCGGGCTTTATCGCTTGCAAGTTTCACCGGCAAAAAAATTACTGGAGCTTTACAAGGGCGAGATCTTGAAAGGGTCTGTGCCACACGATTGGCAATCCGGGACGTGGACGTTTCTCAAGTTGCAGGTTCGCAAAGTCAAAGACGGCGAATGGAAAGTGGAGGGGCAAGTGTGGGCACAAGGCAAAGCCGAGCCGGAAGGGTGGGCGATCATCTACGACGAAAAGGAAGAACCCATCGCCGGGCGCGCGTCGCTGTGGGCTAGTCCGTATGCCGGGACGCCGATTCGTTTTGACGATCTGGTGGTTGCGCCAGTGTCCGCAAAATAATAGCGACGCTTGAAGTGCGAATTGGCTTGCGTCCGGCCGGTTGATAAACCGAAATCACCTCACTTATGAATTTTCAAACCCTCGGCTGGATCATCTGTTTCATGTCGGCTTTCACCTCTCTTCTTGCCGCTGATCTGCGCGTCGGAATTATCGGCCTCGACACTTCGCATGTCCCCGCTTTCACGAAACTATTGAACGATCCGAACGACAAGAATCATGTTCCTGGCGGGAGGGTTGTCGCTGCGTTCAAAGGCGGCAGCAAGGACATCGAATCGAGTTGGTCGCGCGTGGACAAATACACAGAACAGTTGCAAAAGCAATTCGGCGTCAAGATTGTGGATTCGATTGAAGAACTTTGTCAGCAGGTCGATGTGGTGATGATAGAAAGTCTGGATGGCCGTCCACATCTGGAACAGGCCCGCCCCGTTCTCAAGGCGCGTAAACCGTTGTTCATCGACAAACCGGTTGCCGGTTCGTTGCGCGATGCGATTGAAATATTCCGGCTCGCGAAGGAATACAATATGCCGGTTTACAGTTCGTCATCCTACCGTTTTTACGACAGCATGGTGGAGTTGAAGAAAACCGACGTGGGTGAAATCCGTGGCGCGATTTCCTACGGGCCTTGCGAACTGGAGCCGCATCATCCTGATTTATTTTGGTACGGTGTCCATCCTACCGAGGCGCTGTTCACGGTGATGGGAACGGGCTGCGAGAGCGTGGTGCGCACCTCGACGCCCGACACGGACGTCGTCACTGGGGTTTGGTCCGGGGGGCGCGTTGGGACATTGCGTGGTTTGCGCAACGCCAGCGCGCCGCACAAGGTGATCGTCTTCGGCACGAAATCCGTGGCTGAGCAAAAGGGCAGCGGCGATTATGCGCCCCTCGTTCGCGAGATCATGAAATTCTTCCAAACCGGAATCGCGCCCGTATCGCCGGAAGAGACGCTGGAGATTTTTGCGTTTATGGTGGCCGCCGACGAAAGCAAACGTCAGGGCGGCAAGCCAGTGAAAATCAGCGACGTGATGAAAAAGAACGGCGGTTGAAATCGTTCTCCCGAAGAACAGCCACGCTGTTCAGTTCAGCTTCAGGAAATTCTTCATGATCGTCCGCCCATTTTCGGTCAGGATGCTTTCGGGATGGAATTGCACGCCCCAGATGGGCAGTTCCTTGTGCCGCACGCCCATGATTTCTCCCTCATCGGATTCGGCCGTGATTTCCAAACAGTCGGGCATTGTATCGCGTTTGATGACCAATGAATGGTAACGCGTTGCTACGAATGGATTAGCCATGCCCTCAAACAACTCACGCCCATTATGCTTAATCGGAGAGGTTTTGCCGTGCATCATGCGGTAGTTCACGACGACTTCCGCGCCGAACGTGTGCCCGATGCATTGATGACCAAGGCAAACGCCGAACAGCGGAATCCGCGCGCCAAACGTGCGGATGATTTCGTTGGACAGACCGGATTCGCGCGGTGAACAAGGCCCGGGCGAAATCAAAATGCGCTCCGGATTCAACTCGCGAATCTGGTCGAGACTAATTTGATCGTTTCGATGGACCTGCATCTCCACCTTCAACTCGCCGAGGTATTGCACGAGGTTGTAGGTGAACGAATCGTAGTTGTCGATGACGAGAACCATGGTGTGAGTTGCTACTGAGGCGAAAGGACGCGCGCGGGCACAATTTCCTTGGTGGCGCCCGGCGGCTGCCAGAAAAATTTACAGCCCGCATCCACGTCGTTTTCGAAGAATTCCACTTTGATGACGTGCGTGCCTTCCTTCAACTCCAGTTCGCCTGATTTTTCTTCCATCGCGTGCAGGCCATTGTTGTCGATGATCTGCTTGCCGTCGATGTAGAGTCGCGAGCCGTCATCGGACTCAAGGAAGAACGTGTATTTGCCGTCCTTCGGCACATGGAGTTTGCCGGTCCAGCGCACGTAGAAGTAATCGACCAACGGCGTGCCGTGAAACGGTTCCTGGGTGCTTTCAAAGTTGACCGTTTTGTCCACGCGCTTCACCACCGGTTTCTTGTCGGCCGCGATCGTCGGAAAATCTTCCAACGAACTTCCGATATCAAAATATTCACCCGTCAGACCGGTCGAAGACTCAGCCGCAGCGGCTGAAGCTGCCGGATGAAACAGAGCCGTCGCGGGAACGATTTCCTTGGCTGCCCCCGGCGGTTGCCACCGGAAAATGCATCCGGCGTCCACGTCGTTTTCAAAGAACTCGACCTTGATGGAATGATCGCCGGATTTCAGTTCTATCTCGCCCGGTTTCTCTTCCATCGAGTGGAGACCGTTGTTGTCGATGATCTGTTTGCCGTCAACGAACAAGCGCGAGCCGTCGTCGGATTCAAGGAAGAATGTGTAATTACCGTCCTTGGGGACGCGGATTTTGCCCGTCCAACGGATGTAGAAAAAATCCACCAACGACGTGCCGTGGAATCCTTCCTGAGTGCTTTCAAAATTGATCGTCTTGTCCACACGGCTGACGACAGGTTTCTTATCATCGGGAATTCTCGGAAAATCTTCCAGTGAAGTGCCGATGTCGAAGTATTCTCCCGTGAGACCGGGCTGGAGGTCTTCGGCGGCAGCGCAACGGCTGACGGCAAACAACAGCAAGGCGGCGAGCTTAGGTAGAGTGGATTTCATGTGATATCGTGGGTTTTGGTTTCTGGGCGCTGTAATGTTATCGGTATCGCGGCCCTTCAAAATCCGGGCTGACAAAACCGTAGTTTAACCGCTCAGGTTGTCAATCCATCGGTGAGCGGAAAATCTTTCAAGAACACCACGCATGGCGAAGGGTTTGATTCGCCGATTCAACGGCGCTTGCGTCTCGATTTGAACAACTCCAACTGCGCTTCCCTGAAGAATTCATAGTTCTTCAGGATGCGGATCATCTGGAGCAAGTCGGACTTCTGGTAATTGCGGTTCACCTCGATGTGGGCGATGAGATCGGCCAGCATCGTGCGAAACGGAATCACGGCGTCCACGCCTTTGGAGCGGAGCAGGGAAATGCTCTGCTCGCGCGCGTCGGCATTGGCGGGTAGTGCGGGAACGACGAGGATTTTGGTCAGCAGCCCTTCGCCGCCGAACGCGCGGGCCGCCTGCTGAAACACCTTCGGCTCAACAAAGCGAAAAATCTCCGGCGTGCTGGTCAGCCGAGCCGAACTGAAGGTCTCCGTGTGCCAGCCTTTGACGACCACGATCGCTCGCTCGACGAACTGCAAATCAGGCGAGGTCAGCACAAACGGCGGCTCAGCCGCGGGTGGTTGCGGATGCGGGTTTAGGACAAAGAAATCAATGTCATCCTCCTCGCGCTTGGTCTGGACGATGTACTTGCGATGCTGCCGGACGAGGAATTCGTGCAGCTCGAAGTATTCGCGGACGATAGTTTCACTGACGGCGGCCACGAGGTTAGTTGAGAGTTGAAGGTTGAGAGTTGAGGGTTTGTTGGATCAGCGCGGCGGGGACGTTGTGGCCGTAGTCAACCCGGCCGATCTTTCGTGCAAAGACGAAGTTGATTTCACCGCCTTTGACTTTCTTGTCCAGAAGCATCGCGTCAAACAACCTCACTCGCTGCGCAGTGGTTAATTTCACATCGGTCGGCAGTCCGGCGCGCGCGAACAAAGTCCTTATCCTTTCGGTATCGCGCTGCGGGAAACCGAGCAGCCGCGTTGAAAGAACCGCCGCGGCGACCTGACCAATGGCGATGGCCTCGCCGTGCAGATATTTGCCGTAACCTGAAATGGCTTCGAGTGCGTGTCCGATGGTGTGGCCGAAGTTCAGGATTTGTCGCAAACCACTTTCGGTTTCGTCCTGACTGACAATCGCCGCCTTGATCTCGCAACAGCGCGCCACGATCGTAGCAAGCGTTTTGCTGTCCCGTCCCAGGAGTTTCGGCAGGTCACGCTCCAGTCGTTTGAACAGGGTCGCGTCGTAAACGATGCCGTACTTGATGACTTCAGCCAGACCAGCGCGATATTCACGCGCTGGCAGCGTCTTGAGCGTATTCAAATCGCAGAGCACGAGCCGAGGTTGGTGAAAAGTGCCGACGAGGTTTTTTCCCGCGCTCAGATTCACGCCGACCTTGCCGCCGACGGAGCTGTCCACTTGCGCAAGCAGCGTCGTCGGCACTTGGACGAAATCAATCCCGCGCAGATAGGTCGCCGCGACAAATCCCGCCAGATCGCCGACGACGCCGCCGCCCAGCGCCACGATGAATGACTTGCGTTCGAGGCGATGGGCGGCGAGTTGATTGTAACAAGCCTGAACTGTTTTGAGATTCTTGGCGGTCTCGCCCGCCGGAACGGTAATCAAGATCGGGTGAAATCCCGCTCCTTCCAAAACCCGCTGAACCCTCTCTCCGTAGCGCGGCGACACATTGCGGTCGGAGATGATGGCGCACCGCTGGCCGAGGTTGAGTCGGGAGCATTCCGCGCCAAGGCGGGATAACCGACCCTCGCCGATCAGGATGGAATAACTGCGGTCGCCCAATGCTACCTTCACTCTGCGCATGCCCTGAGCATAAAGATTGGCCGGAGCATGTCAAAGATTAGCCGGTCGCGGAAAAATAACCTTTTCCTTCGTGCGCAGAATTTTATCCTCAGCCCGAATGAATCCAGTTGCTCTCATCACCGGCGCATCGCGTGGTATCGGTCGCGGCATCGCGCTGGAACTGGCGAAGCTCGGTTACGATCTGGTCATCAACTTTGTCAACAACCGCGCCGCCGCCAGACAAACTGCGAGCGACTGTTTGTCGCGCGCCGAGGCCCACAACCAGAAGATTCGCGCCGAGATTTGCCAGGCGGATGTTGCCAGCGCTGGCGACCGCCGGAAACTCATTGGTTTTACCAGATCGAAATTCAAACGACTGGACCTGCTTGTGAACAATGCCGGCGTCGCGCCGAAAGTTCGCGAAGACATCCTTGAAGCAAACGATAGTAGTTTTGACCGGCTCATCAGCATCAACGTCAAGGGCCCGTATTTTCTGACCCAACTGGCTGCCAAGTGGATGATCGAGCAGTGCAGCATCACGCATCACGCATCACGTATCACGTATCGCCCACGAATCATCACCATCTCCTCCATCAGTGCCTACACGGCATCAGTGAATCGCGGCGACTACTGCATTTCCAAAGCCGCCCTTTCCATGATCACTCCACTCTACGCGACGCGGCTGGCGGAGTTTGGCATCAACGTCTATGAAATTCGACCCGGCATTATCGCCACCGATCTGACCGCGCCGGTGAAAAAGAATTATGACCAGCTACTCGACGCAGGGTTCACTCCGATCAACCGATGGGGAACGCCGGAAGATGTCGGCAAAGCCGTCGCCGCCATCGCACAGGATTCGCTCCCGTTCAGCACCGGCGAAGTGATCAACGTGGACGGCGGCTTTCATTTGCGGCGATTGTAGGAGCCGACGTGAGGAGGCTCTAATTAGTTTGCGGAACAATAGTGACCCGCTTGCGTCGGCTGCTACGAATAACCTATGGCGATCAAAATCGACAACAAACTGACTGCGCGAAAGCTCGTTCCCAAAATCGAGCGGCTCTTCGAACTTTCGGCGGAGAAAATCCTGAGCCTCGAGAAGACTTGGAAGCCGGAGCAGGGGGCACCGGTTTTCACGGTGAAGGGCAGATACACGACGCGCGGCTGGACGGAATGGACGCAGGGCTTTCAATACGGCTCGGCGCTGTTGCAGTTCGACGCGACCGGTGATGAGCGCTTTCTCGAAATCGGCCGCCGCAATACCATTGAGCGGATGGCCACGCACGTTTCGCACATTGGTGTGCACGATCATGGCTTCAACAACATTTCGACTTACGGAAATCTCTGGCGGCTGATGCGCGAAGCGAGAATCCCCTTCAACGAGCAAGAGAAGAACTTTTACGAACTGGCGCTGAAAGTTTCCGGCGCGGTGCAAGCCGCCCGGTGGACGTCGGTCTTCGGCGGCACGGGTTTCATTCATTCGTTTAACGGACCGCATTCCCTTTTCGTTGACACAATCCGCTCGTTGCGCTCACTGGCGGTGGCACATCAACTTGGCCATGTGTTGATGGGCGAGCAGGACCAAACAATTTCGTTGCTCGGGCGTTTGATTCAGCATGGTTTGAACACAGCGCGCTACAATGTCTATTATGGCGAGGGGCGTGATGCCTACGATGTGGGGGGGCGCACCGCGCACGAAGCCATTTTCAACACAGCAAGCTGGAAATTCCGTTGTCCGAATTCTCAGCAGGGTTACTCACCATTCAGCACTTGGACACGCGGGCTTGCGTGGGCACTTTGTGGATTTGCTGAGCAGTTAGAGTTTCTCGATACGCTGGATCGAAACGAGTTGTACGGGAGCCAAAGTTCCAAGCCCGGCCGCAAGCCCAAAGCAAAAGGAGCTCGCATTGTTCGAAATGAATGGGTCGAGGATGTGTTTCTTCGTGCAGCGGGGGTTACCGCGGACTTCTACCTCGCCAACTCCTGCGCCGACGGCATTCCGATGTGGGACACCGGCGCGCCGAATTTGCATCGACTTGGTGATTATCTGAAGAAGCCCGCCGATCCGTTCAACAAGTTTGAACCCATGGACAGTTCCGCCGCCGCAATCGCGGCACAAGGTCTGTGGCGGCTTGGCAACTATCTAAACGCCTCACGCCTCACGCCTCACGCCTCACGCTACAAACAAGCCGCGCTAACCATCGCCAGCACTCTCCTCGGCGAACCGTATCTCAGCACGAACCCGAAGCACCAGGGCTTGCTGTTGCACTCGGTCTATCACCGACCTAACGGCTGGGATTACATCCCGCGCGGACAGAAAGTTCCGAACGGCGAAAGCTCGATGTGGGGCGATTACCACGCGCGCGAACTGGCGCTGCTGTTGTTGCGCGAAGCGCGCGGAGAACCGCATTTAACCTTTTTCAAACCTACGGGTACCAAATGAAATCTTTTCTCCTCCATCTGTTCACTACGGTTGTCGTATTGGCTGCGACACACGAACATAGCGCCGCCGCCGGCTTTGCATTAGAACAAAAGGGCGACGAACTCGTCATTACCTGCAACGGCCAGACAATTGCCACTTACGTCCTGCACGACGATAAAATTCTCCGCCCTCATTTCAAGAACGTCCGCACGCTCGACGGCCTTCAAGTGACGCGTAATCACCCACCCATCGCGGGCAAAGATGCGACCGATCACTCGGACATGCATCCCGGCATCTGGCTGGCGTTCGGCGCAATCAATGATCAGGATTTCTGGCGCAACAAGGCGAAGGTTGAACATGAGCGATTCGTCGAACCACCTTTCGCTCGCGACGACGAAGCTGGTTTTACCGCACTCAACCATTACATATCCACCAATGGCCAGTTGATCTGCCGCGAGACCTGCCGCATCCGATTCAAGAGCGGGCCTGAGGGTTGGTGGTTGCTTTGGGATTCAACGTTTGAGTCCGATCGCGAGGTTGTTTTTGGTGACCAAGAGGAGATGGGTTTGGGTGTGCGCCTGGCGACCCCGCTCACAGTCAAGCAGGGCGGCTCAATTCTGAACAGTGCTGGCGGCCAGAATGAGAAGGGCACGTGGGGCAAGACCGCCGAGTGGGTTGATTATTTCGGAAACCTCGAGGGCAAGACTGCGGGAGTGATGCTCATGCCTGATCCCGCGAATTTCCGGCAGTCATGGTTTCACAGTCGCGATTACGGATTGGTAGTGGCGAATCCGTTTGGCCAGAACGCCTTTACTAAGGGCGAAAAGAGCCGGGTCGTGGTTAAATCGGGAGAGCGCTTTCGTCTGCGCTTCGGGTTGTTGATCCATTCTTCGCCGCAAGACAAACCGCTAAATCGCGTTGCTGCGTACCAGACGTCTCTCGCAGAATTGAAACGAGCCGAGTGAAAAGCCCGTCGAAGCAAATCGGTTTGGTTGGCCTCGGTTTGATGGGCAGCGCCCTCGCCGAACGATTTTTGAAATCCGGTTTTGCGCTAATCGGTTTCGACGTGAACGCCGCTCGACGGCGTGCGCTGAAGACACTTGGCGGGAAACCGCTCGACTCAGTTGCAAAAGTGGCTGCGGCGTGCGGGCGAATCGTTTTCTCACTACCGACGACCGAGGTCGTCGCCGAGGTGATTCGTGAGATGGGGGACAAATTGCGCCCCAGCTCCATAATTGTCGACACGACCACTGGCGAAGCCGAAGAAACTGTGCGGCTGGGCGCAAAGCTGGCAAAGAGGCGCATCCACTACCTGGATGCCACCGTCGTCGGTAACAGCGAACAGGTTCGTACTGGGGATGTAATTGTATTGGCTGGCGGCACACGACCATCGGTGGCCGCGTGCCGCGACGTCTTCGAAAGCTTTGCGCGTCAAACTTTTCAGGTCGGGCCATGCGGCAGCGGTTCGCGGATGAAACTGGTCGTTAATCTGGTGCTCGGTTTGAACCGCGCGGGACTCGCCGAAGGACTTGCCTTCGCCGAAGCCGCAGGCGTTTCACCAAAGCGCGCGTTGGAAATTCTAAAGTCCAGCGCGGCCTATTCTCGCGTGATGGACACGAAGGGAAGCAAGATGCTCAGGAGTGATTTCAAGCCGCAAGCCAGGCTCTCACAGCATCTCAAAGACGTGCGGTTGATTCTTTCCCTGGGCCGGAAGGCTGGCGCGAAACTGCCGCTGTCCAAACAACATAGCAAGTTGTTGGAACAAGTCGAAGCCGCGGGCGGTGGCGATTTGGACAACAGCGCGATCATCAAGGCGTTCAAATGACTCAGGTCCAACTCTTGATGCACGGGGCGTTGGAGTTCAAACTTTAGTTTGTCTCCTGAGTGCGGGTTGTTTTACCGTGACAAGCTGAAGCTTGAACTCCAACAACGGTTGCATCTTCGTCGTCGGGCGTGCGCGTTCCGATTTTAGTCCCGCAAACTTTTTCCCGTCGTGTCCGGCGCGAACCAGATGATCACCATGCCAACGGCGTAGATCAGACTGGTGATGACGCCGACCCTCGCGTAATCCCCTTCGAAAACTTGCATCAACGCGCCGGCTCCGAGCACGCCTGCCGCTGACGCGAAGCGACCGAAGTTGTAACTCACGCCTGTGCCGCTCGCCCGCACGCGCGTTGGAAAAAGCTCCGGCAAATAGAGCGGCAGCCAGCCGAAGAAAAGCGTGGAGATGAAGCCTTGAACAAAAACGCATGGCAGAAACACGGTGTCCAGCGGTTTCAGAAACACATAGATGCTGACCGTGGCGGTCACTGAGCCGAGGCTGATGAGAAAATAGGTGAGCCGACGGCCCATCAGGTTGGCCAGATGTCCGCCGAGCAAACTACCGAGCGCAGCCCCCACCGCCCAATACGCCTGGGTCGTGGCTTTGTAGCCGGGTTGAGCCGCGCCGCCAATTTTGTCCGCCCAAGGGATCATCCATTTGCTCGCGCCCCACGCGCCGATCAGCGGGATCGCGCCGAGACAGATGCCGATCAGCGTCAGCCGCAGCAGCGGCGGGTGAAATAACTCGGCAAGCGGCGACTTGGACATTTTAGTTTTATCCTTCGAGCGGGTTGACAACCACGCCGGTGATTCCGGTACGAACCAGAGTGAAATCAGTCCGAGGATTACCGGGAGCGCGGTGACAAGCATGAGCCAGCGCCATGAATCGGGAGTGACTTTGCGGAACGTGCCGAGTTGCGACATCACGAACACACCGATGTTCGCCGACGTCCCCAACAAACCGGCCAGCATTGGGCGCGACACGTCCGACCAGAACTCCGACACAAGGGCCACGCCGTTCGGCCACATGCCTCCGATGCCGAGTCCGGTGAGAAAGCGCAGCAACAGCAATTGCTCCTGGTTAGTCACGAAATAACCCGCGCCACCGAAAATCGAATAGCAAAGAATGCTACAGCCCATGGCCTTTGCCCTTCCGATGCGGTCGCCCAACCAGCCCAAAACAATGCCGCCGATGGCCGCGCCGAGCATGATCGACGCGGTGTAGCGGGCAAACCAATCGCCGGCATCCGCGTCGTTGAATGCCCCGCCCATCAAATCTCGCGAGACCGAGAGCGACGCCAGCGGCATGAGTCCGAGTTGCACGCCGGCACAGAGCCAGCCGAGAAAACCGGCTGCGAGCACAGTGTAACGCAGTTGGGCCTGGAACGAAGTTGAAGAGTCGTTGCTCATGCGAAAAGGTTTTCCAGCAACGCTGGAGGAAGCGGACCTGCTTGTGCGAAACCAACGGCTTCATCAAGTTGTTCTGGGCCGGCGAAGCCGATCAACGCCGTTGAGATTTGTGCATCCCCAAGCACGTAACGAATGGACGCTTCCTTGAGGCTCGTGCCGGGCGGCAGTAACGCTGCCAATTGCGCGGCACGATGCTGATCGCGCTGGTAAAGTTCGAGCGGGAAGAATTTCGTTTGCAGCGTGTGGGCGCTGGGTGGTTGTCCGACGAGCGCGCCGCCGGCAAAAACGCGGATGGCCAGCACCGCAATCCCTCGTTGGGCACAGGTCGCTATCCAATCACCTTCAGAACGGCGCGGTCCGAGGATATGGAATGGAACCTGGAGCGTCGTCCAATCTCCCTCGGCAATCACCTCGCGGATTGACAACCCGTCGCCCAGTCCGGTCAGGCCGAAATTCTCGACGATGCCGTCGGCTTTCAACTTCAGGAATGCGTCAAGGACACTAGCCTTTCTCAGCACATCACGTGGAGTGATTGAAGTCGGCTGGTCGCCACGGTTTGGCGTGATGGAATTGTGGAGTTGAATGAGCGTGATGCGCGGAACGCCAAGCCGTTTCAAGCTGGCGGCAACGGAGGACTTCACTGCTTCGCCAACATTACCGAGTTGCTGTTCCGTCAGGCGCACTTTGGTGGCGATGTGCACTTTCTCCAGAGCGCCGAGTTCACGCAGTGCCGCGCCAAGATTGGTTTCAGAATGGCCATCCCCGTAGGTCGCAGCCGTATCGAACCAGTTGATGCCGACCTCAAGCGCGCGCCGGATGGTCTTGAGTTGAGCCCCTCGCGCTTTGCTTGTCATGAGTGCGGCGACTGGTCCGGCGCCGAACGAGATTTCGGAAATGCGAAGACCCGTCGAACCAAGCGAGCGGGTGTTGAGCATCGGAACGGTCATGGCGAATGCCGAACAGTTCATCATCAACTCACCTAGATGGCAAGGTGGGATCGCGGACAGGACCCTTGCCTTGCGGTCGTTGACGCGGCTAGTGTCATTTCGACATCGCGAACATTATGGCCGCCGATTTCAAGCTGACGCGCATTCCGACACTCAAGACTGTTGCCGACTTTCGCAACCAGGTCGCAGCACTTGGCATTCAACTGCCGTGTGAAGATGAAATCTTTTTGGGAAATGCGTCACCCCTTGCACAACCAATCGAGGGGATAACCATCAACGGCAAACGCATCAACAATCGCTGGGCGATTCAACCGATGGAAGGTTGGGACGGCACGACGACTGGTGGCGCGACGGATGAGGTGCGTCGTCGCTGGCAGCGCTTCGGCGAGAGCGGCGCGAAGACGATTTACGGTGGCGAAGCGATGGCTGTGCGCCCGGATGGTCGCGCAAATCCGAACCAGCTCGTCATAATCGAGCAGAACCAGCGCGACTTTGCGGAGTTGCGGGAGATTTTGCTGAAGGCGCATCGCGAGCGTTTCGGCAACGCGGACGACGTGGTCATCGGCTTTCAACTCACGCATTCGGGTCGGTTCTGCAAACCGAATGACAAGTTTCGCCTTGAGCCGCGAGTTGCCTATCGTCATCCGATCCTTGACCGAAGATTCAATGTCACGAGCGATGCGCAAGTCTTCAGCGATGCGGAGATCGATCGACTCATTGAAGATTATGTCCGAGCTGCCCGCATTGCGTGGGAGGTCGGCGCAGATTTCGTGGACCTCAAGCATTGCCACGGTTATCTGCTGCATGAGTTTCTCGGAGCACACGCGCGGCCTGGTAAATTCGGCGGCAGCTTCGAGAACCGGACGCGAATTCTGCGCGAGATCGTGTCGGGGATTCGTGCGAGCGGGAACAAGGTTGAACTTGGCGTGCGCCTGAGCGCATTTGACTTTGTGCCGTTCAAACCTGATCCGGCGTTGTCGCACCCCGGCAAACTTGGGCCAGGTATTCCGGAGGATTTCTCTCATTGCCTGCCTTATCGGTACGGTTTTGGCGTGAACGCGAACAATCCGGTGGAGTATGATTTGACCGAAGCGTTTCAGTTCGCGGAGCAGTGTGCGCAACTCGGCGTGAAGATTTTGAACCTCAGCGCGGGTTCGCCTTACTACAATCCGCACATCCAGCGGCCCGCCGCGTATCCGCCGAGCGACGGTTATCAACCGCCGGAAGACCCGCTGGTCGGCGTGGCGAGGCAGATCAATGTCGTGCGACAAGTGAAGGAACACCTTGTCAAAATCCGAGATCCGAAATCCGAAATCCGAAATCCAGTCGTGATCGGGACGGCTTACAGTTACTTGCAGGAATACCTGCCGCATGTGGCGCAATATGCCGTGCGCCATGGCTGGACGGACATGATTGGGCTGGGGCGAATGGTGCTGGCATATCCGGCGATTCTGGCGGATGCGTTGGCGAAGGGGGAGTTAGAAAAAAGATCCATTTGCCGGACGTTCAGCGATTGCACCACCGCGCCGCGGAATGGCCTCATCAGTGGCTGCTACCCGTTAGACAAATATTACACGAGCAAGCCGGAATTCGATCGGCTAAAGGAACTGAAGAAAAAAGTTGGGGCGTGATGAATGGATCAGACGGCTTGGTCACCGGTTTCACTCCACTTGTTCAGCCAGATTTCGCTTTATCTCTCGATAATCAATAGACTCGCCACCGCACAATTTGTTCATGATCACTTTTCCCGTGCGTGGCCAAGGGCCTATAATCACGCCCTTAATTATTCGCCACACGCTGAGTCTTTCTCTTACATATGGTCCGGTCTTGATCTCGCCGATTACAAGAAATTGATTTCGCCGATAGAGCCGAATTTCCTTAACTTCGATTAAGGTCCCCTTTGGAAGAACGCCGATTGGCTGAATGTAATACGGGTGGTAATCCTCATACGGCTTGTAGTTCTGAAGATTATAGTTGGGGTTTTCGACTGAGTCCATCAAGCCGCGATTCGCCAAAAGGATGGCTTCTCTTTGCAGTAGATATCTTTTCCCAATCGTCAAGTGTGCATCGTTAGAGCCGACATGACTAACTGAGGTTGAACATCCGACAAAAGCGAGCATCACCATCCAGAAGATCGGGTAAGAGTGTGTGGCGAGTTTATTCATCGAAAGTTTCGTGCTTATACAAGTCACTGGACGACCTCGACGCGGTAGAAGCGCGCCATGGCCGCGCCATCATCAGTGAAGCTTTGAGTGGACGGCTGCCCCAATGGCGTCGGGTCGATTTCTTCGGCAGCACTCCGTTCAATGGATTGGAAGCCGCCTCCGAGGTCGCCGTTGGCATCAGGTTCGACTCGGCTGATCCGGTAACGCGTGCCGCCGACGGAGGTCCAAGTCAGAATGAAGCGCCTTTGCTCATCCATTCGCGCGCTGAGAATCCTCAGGCTCGAGCCGGCATCGCGTGGATCGGTGTTGGCCCAGTATTCCGCCGCGTTGCCGACGCCATCACGATCCTCGTCGCCGTCCGGATTCGTGAGGCCGTGTTTGGTCATCCAACCGGCGGAAACTCCGTTGGGCAATACATCGGGCGGATTGAATACATTAAGTGAGAAAGTCGCCGGCTCACTGAACATCAACCCGTCAAAAACGCGGAAGATGAAGTGATCCGGCCCAGCATAGCCGTGCGCTGCCGTGTAAGTGCATTTGCCCTTTATAGGATCAAAACCGGTGATCAGGCCGTGTCCCGGCAGCGAAAAGAGTTGGTATGTCAACACGGCATCCTCGGGATCACTGCCGTGCAATTTCAACGGTCGCGGTGTATCTGCGTGGATCAGAGCGGCCAGGTTGTTGGCGCTGGGCGGGTAATTCGTGGTGGAGGTGAAATGCCAAATCGGTCCGCTGACAATGTTTGTTCCATCACTCACACTGACCTGCCACTCGTACAGAGTGCCACGGGCGAGATTTGTCCACGCGAGCGAAGCATTGTTGCCGGAAGGAACTCCGGCCACAGTGCCGAGCACGGCAAAGGGGTTCGTCGTCGTGCCTTCCCGGCCGTAAAACGTCACGGCTAGATCATTCGTCTCCGGATCGGAAACATTCACCGTCAACTCCGGTGGTGTGGGCACTTCCACCGCGCAGTCAAGCGGAGCGATCAACACCGGCGGATTCGGTGGATCGTTCAGTTTCTGGATCGTGAAGAAGTCATTGGTGGTGCCGTTCTCGCGAATGAACTTTGCATCAAGCCGGTTGCCCGAGATGTCAAGGACGAGTGAACCAAGATTGTTCAACGAAATGTACATCGCCGGATGGTTCAACGAGCCGCCGCTGATCTGCCCGGAACTTCCGACCACCGCATAGACCGCGCCCTGATGCGAAGCCGGACCGCCGGCGGGCTTAGTGTACACGCCGCTGCCTGATTCGCGCCCGCTGCCGGCGTTCAATTTATTGGTGGTGGAGAGCGTGGACGATTGTCCATAATGACTGTCCAGCAGGAACGACCTTTCATAACAATGGCTGTGTCCGCTCAACACCAAATCCACGCCATACGCCTCGAGGATCGGCAAGAAATTGCGCCGCATCTGGATCAACTCAATTTCAGCGTCCGAGTTGTGTGAACCCTTGCTGTAAGGCGGATGATGCCAGAAGGCGATGATCCAATCTGCCGTCACATCTGCGAGATCGTTGGTAAGCCAGGTGGCCATGGCGCCGTTGGTCGCGCGATTCGCCGTCATCGAGTCCAGGCAGACGAAGTGGATGTTCGCGTAATTGAACGAGTAATAATGTTCCGTCCCGGACGCCAGGCCGCCGGCTTCCCCGTTCTTGGGAAATGTGAAAATATTGAAGTAAGGATAGTTGTCGGTGAACGCGGTGGCCTGGGCAGTCTCATGGTTGCCAAGAGTGGACCACAAGACCGTTTTACGCAGCAGGTTGGCGTAAATATTAAACACAGCGGTTTGGTATTCGCGATCCGTGCCGCTGTCGTAGGCGTTGTCCCCGAGCATCAACCACAAATCCGTGTCACGTCCGGCCGTGAATTTTTCGTAGGCGTTCCGGACGTTGATCTGGTTCGCGTTGCCCGTGCCCGAATCGCCGATGACCCAGATGCGTGTCGGCTTGCGTGTGCCCGGAATCGGCGGCGTGGTGAAGAAATGATTCGTGTCACCGCCCGCGAGGTTGGTGCTCACCGTGCCGACGGCATAAAAGTACTTTGTGTTGGGCCGCAATCCCGTCAAGTTTACCTCGTGTTCAGTGGATGCCGTGTTGACGTCCGCCTGCGAAATCAACTCGGCGAGGTTTGTACCGAAGCGGACGCGACCGCCGGTGGCCACGTCTGTCCGCCAGCGAACCACGAGGCTCGTGGGTGAGGCGCTTTGCAAGTAAGGTCCGCGCGTGACCCGGGCTGAAATCCCGCTTACCAGACTCGCCGCCGAACCCAACACAATGTCGGAACTGTTCGTCGCCTGCTGATGCACTTCCACCGCCAGAACATTGTCGCCATTTACCAGGTTCGTCAGCGTATCACCGGACAATCCGAATACATCGTACGCGGACGCATCTCCCACCACTCGCGAACTCAGCGTCTCATAAACCACCGGGCCCGCCGGCATGCCGAGGCGCTGGATTTCGACGCCGTTCAAATAAAACACGGCACCATCATCAATGAGGTTTGAGAAGACCAGCACGCTGTCCGGTGGCGCGCTGGTCGCCGTAAAGTGCGTGCGGAAATAATACGTCGCGGCACCCAGTGTCAGCGGCGTGTTTTTGGGCGCCGGTAACGGCGCTGTTTCAACGAACAGCAGTGCTGGTCCGGACGCCCAAGACGAATCGTCAAAATCGAACGCAGTCCAGTTGCTGGCATCCAGACTGCCGGCTTGCCAATAACGCCACTCGTTGGTGATGCCGAACAGAAGATTGGTCTGCGCGGCGGCGGCACGCGTAGAGATGAATCCGCCGGTTGTGACCAGCAAGGCGACGATTCCAAGTCGGAGCAAAAACATACGTCGGGGGCGAACCGGCTTCGCAGGCAGGTTGCGAGAATTGCGGAGACGGTATCATAACCGGCCAGAAAGTCACGACAAACCTAGAGCACAGGATTGAAATCCGGCTGAGGTGCCACATAAGTGAGCGATCAACAAATGAGGAACCCTGCCGGTCACCCAGCAGGGTTCAAAATTGGTTGCGGGGGCAGGATTTGAACCTGCGGCCTTCAGGTTATGAGCCTGACGAGCTACCGGGCTGCTCCACCCCGCGATCAACTGCGCTCAATATACCCGCCGTTTCGTTGCTCGCGCAAGCTATTTAGGGTGAAAGTCGGCAAACCGACTTTTTGTGCCAAATGACCATCAAAACCAGCTTGCAATTCCCAACCCACTGCCGAACCCACATCGATTCGCCACAGTTTCGAGCAGCAGACCCATCATGCGGCTGGTCAGTGGCGCCCTCCGACACCGCCTGAATTCACGGTCCCCGGGCATGGGGGATATCCCCCCGTTGTAACGGCAGGGTTTCGACGCTTACTCTCACAAGTCCGGCACCGCACGATCAGCGGTGCCGACCCCGAACCCAAACTTAAAACGGAAAGAAAAAAATGAATGCTCCAAAACAAAGTCCCAAACCAAATTGCGTCGTTCAACCGTCAGATGACTTGCCTACGAACAGGGAAAGCTCGTCCACAGCAAGAAAACCGCAGACTTCCTTCACCTTGCCTTTGTGCCTGATGGCCTTTATTTCCCTGCTATTCGGAACGCCTTCGACCCGCGCTGCTTTACTGCCCAAGAACTTCTGGGTGAATCCGGCTTTCGAGCTTGGCAGTAACCTCAACCAAACCGACGGCACCGTTTCCAATTGGAGTCGCGGAGGTGGCGATTCGACCATCTGCCAGGTGATCACCAATAACTCCGTGAGTTCAAGTCATTCATTGGCGGTCATCGACGCCAATAGCGGCCCCGACGGTTACGGCGAGTGGTACTCCGACCTCACTTTTAGCGGCCAAGCTTACCCCGGCGACACGTTGGATATCCAGTGGTATGAAATGTATAACCTCGACAGTCCTGAGATGCGCTTAACCGTGCTATTTTTCAATGCCGCCGACTCAGTCGTTGGACAAACCCACTTTGTCACGACCAACGCGACCAGCGGCGGATGGGTGAGCACCATCGAAGATTCCACATTTACGAAGCGAAATGAGACCTTATCCGTGCCGCTCGGCGCGGTGAAAATGCGCTGTTCTCTGGTCTCCGGCGGTCCCGCAGCCACCACCGGGGTCATGATCATTGACGACTTATCCGTGGCGCGCTCACCCGTGCCGAACCTACTGTTCGGCAACTTCTGGGTGAATCCATCGTTCGAGCTCGGCGTTAACCTCGACCAAACGAACGGGACTCCTTCAAATTGGAATCGCGGAGGCGGTGACACGACGATCGATCAAGTCCTTACTAATAATTACGCCAGCTCAAATCATTCGTTGGCCGTCATTGATACCAATACTACTGGCAGCGGTTACGGCGAGTGGTACTCGGACGTGACTCTCAGCGGCAATGCCAGCCCCGGTGACACGTTGAATATCCAATGGTTCGAAATGTATAACATCAGCGCCGCCGAGATGCGCTTGTCAGTGCTGTTTTTTGACGGAGCGGATGTGGTCGTTGGACAAACCCATTTTGTCACCTCCGGCACCACTAACGCCGGATGGCTAGGCACCATCGCGGATTCGACGTTTACGAAGCGCAATGGGTCCGTGTTGGTGCCGACCGGCGCGGTGAAGATGCGCTGTTCCCTGGTATCCGGCGGTGACGCATCCATTACCGGGGTGATGCTCGTTGATGATTTATCGGTGGCGCGCGTGGCGCCTACGGTGTCGGGCAACTTCTGGTTGAACTCGACTTTCGAGACCGGTACCAGCCTCGATCAACCTACCGGCACGCCCGCAAATTGGAATCGCGGTGGCAGCGATGGCTCGATTGATCAGGTCACCACCAACAAATCTGTCAGCCCCACACATGCTCTGGCAGTTGTGGATACCAATGCCACTGGTTACGGGGAGTGGTATGCGGACGTTTTGCTCAGCGGCCACGCCAACCCGGGCGACCGGTTGGATGTCCAGTGGTCTGAAATGTATGGCATCACCAATGGAAGCATGCGGGTGACGGTCGGGTTTCGCACTGCCGGCGACGCTTTCATCTCGGAAACTAGTTTCAACGTGTCCGGCAATAGTGCCGGGTGGCTGGGCACCATCGCTGGCTCTACCTTTGTGGCGCGACAACAAGACGTGGTGGTGCCTGCGGGCGCGGGGAAGATTCGTGTTCAACTGGCCTCCGCCGGTCCCGTCGCAACCGTCGGCGTCATGGTCATCGACGATTTGACCGTGGCCCTTCATCCCTCGACCGTCCTGGCGGGGAACTTCTTCCCGAATCCGACGTTCGAGAATGGCGATCAGTTGGACAATCCCACGGCCGCAACGCCGGCCGGCATTTGGAATCGCGGCGGGGGTGATAGTTCGATTGATCAGGTCAGCGCGGGCAACTCCGTCAGCCCAACCCACTCATTGTCTTTGTTGGACAACAATACCGCCGGCAACGGGTACGGCGAGTGGTACGGGTTTCTCACCCTGTCCGGCGTCGGAACTGACGACGTGCTCGATCTGCAATGGTTCCAACTCTACAGCGTGACGAATGGGGCTATGCGTTTGAGCTTCAGGTTTACCGATGCCGGGAATGGTGAGTTGGGATTCGCCAACGATTTCAACACGTCTGGCGAAAGTAGCCCGGACTGGACGGGAAGCATCGCCACATCGCCCTTCGAGCGGCGTAACGAAAGGCTACTGGTGCCTGCGGGCGCCGTGAAACTCCGGGTGAACTTCGCCTCCGGCGGTGCCGGGAGCGTGACGGGTACGATGTTGATCGACGATTTGTCAGTGCGGCTCAGCGTGCCGAACATTACATCGTTTGTGCCTGATTCGGGTGGCTTCAATCTGACTTGGGACAGCATGCCGAGCAAGACTTACAAAGTTCAATTCGCGACCACTCTGGGTTCTTGGGGGGACCTCGCAACTGGCCTGGCTTCGGGCGGCCTCACAACGTCGTATTTGGACACTGCCATCCATGCTGGCACTGCCGGCTTCTATCGCGTCGTTCAGGAGTAAAGGCCGTGGCGGAAACTTCTTTCCGGCGGGGAGAGTACCCGCCGGAGTGAGATAAAAAGCAGGGCTGCCTGTGCAGAGTTCGTATTCTGCCATGCAGCCCTGCTGACTGAAATGATTGCTTTATCGAGCGCACGGCCTTGCGGAATTAATGAGTGACGACCGGCCAAATCACTCTCGTAAACTGTGTCAACCTGTGCCCCTATGTTTCAGCGCGAGCGAAGAGGTCGATCACGTCGTGTCCGATGGTTAGTCCAATTATGAAAAACTCTTCCTTCGTTCTGCGAATCCTGCCAGTCGTTGCCTGGTTGGTGACGACGGGAGATGCAGGGTGCCTCGGCGCGGTTGAGGAGACTTTGCAATCGAGGATCCCTCGCGTTGAGCGGATGCCGAATCTTCCGCAGCCGTTTGCGATGCGCGATTGGTCCCAACTGACTCGTGATTACCTCGACCTCGTGTTCGATTTCGAAAAGCGCGGCGAGCATCTGCCGCTCGTCGGTTGGCTCGATGCGGGCCGCACGATGGTATCGTTCCCGTCTTATGTCGGCGGGCCGAACGATCCGGAGGCCGTCAACTATCTTGCGGCGGTTGTCAGCGGGTCACTTGTCGGCTTGGACATGCGGAATTATCGCGGTCATGACTGGGTGACGTTAGGGACAAATTTCTTCAACGTGGAAGAAGGGGTTTACGTGAACCGCCCGCACGGTAGCACAGGGGGCTCATTTTGGTATGACGTTTTTCCCAATGTTCTCTTCTACCAGCTCTACGAGCTGTATCCGGGCAATCCTGCACGCGACAAGCAGGCGCGCTCGGCGGCGCAGAAGTGGTATGAAGCTTGTGTGGCGTTAGGCGGTAAAACCGACCCACACGCACTGCCGAATTTCGATCACACCGGATTGAATCTGAAAACCATGAAGCCGACGGAGCAGGGGCGGATCGAACCGGAAGGCGCCGCCGGCATCGCGTGGCTCGAATACATGGCGTGGCTGAAATTCAAAGACTCGCGCTTCCTGACCGCCGCAGACTGGGCCATCCGTTCACTGGAGGAAAGGCCGGTCGCTAAAAGTCCCCTCTATGAAGTTCTGCTGCCCTATGGCGCCCTGATCGCCGCACGCATGAACGCCGAACTGGGTCGTCATTACGATGTCGCCAAGCTGGTGAATGCTTGCTTTGAACCGCGCGGCCAGCCTCAAGCCCGACCGGGATGGGGAGTCATAGCGGATCGCTGGAATGGGCTGGATGCGGATGGCCTGGTCGGCAGTACCACGGACGGCGAAGGCTATGCGTTTGCCATGAACACGTTTCAATGGGCGGGCGCATTGGTGCCGTTGGCGCGCTATGACTCGCGATACGCGCGGGACATCGGCAAGTGGACGCTGAACCTGGCGAATGCCGCGCGTCTTTTCTATCCCAACGCCCACGACGCCGGGCACCAATCGAGTTACGCCTGGGCCCAAGCGCATGACGCCAAATCGGTGATTGCCTACGAAGGAATCCGCAAGTGGAAGCGCGGCGCGGCGACCGCCCGTGCCGATTACCGTACGGTGCGGGGAAAAATCGTGGAGGGAAGTTTCGCGTCCACACATTTTCGGAGCGACGTGCCGCCCGATCGTGAGGTATTCGAAGAGGCGTCCGGCAATGGGCCGCCGTTTGAACATATCTGGGAGTTCACCCTTCCCGAGGCGCGGTCAAAGTGGCTCGTGGTGGCGGCAGACCGCATTAATGGCGGACATGCTGGCAATGTCTTCCGGTTTTCTTACGCGAGCCGTCCTGATGGCCCGTACACGCCCGCTTTCTCGGTGGCCGGCTCAGGTCCCGCTCAGGTGGTTGAACTGCCCGCCGCGCTTCAGACCAAACTCTACGTCAAGGTGGAGAGCAGTGACCGATCGGCCGGTTGGAGCGGCCCGGACCGGCTATCGGTGGACGCCATGGCGATTTCCTATCAATCCAGTATCGGCCCGTTTGCCCAAGGTGACTTGGTGGTTACATTCATTGACCTCCTCAAAGAAGCCACCGTTCCCATTGTGCTCTATCGCCCCGCTGCGGCCGCGACCGACCTGGGTCTTTATGGCAGTTCGCATGTGGGAATTCTTGGCGGCATCATCAAGCCAACCAACGTCGAAAAAATTCTGCAATTGGACCTTCTGAAAACGGATTACTTCCACGCCAAAGCGTATCCCACCTACCTCTATTACAACCCCTACCCTTCAACCAAGACAGTGGAGATCGCTGTCGGGGCAGAGGCGAGGGATATTTACGATGCGGCCAGCGATCAATTTCTCCAAAAGAACGTTTTCGGTCGCGCGCGCATCACCATCCCGTCAGACACCGCGAGGATCGTGGTGCTCACTCCGGTGGGAGGGAAAATATTGCGCGAGGGAAAACGGACTCTGATCGACAATGTCATCGTGCGTTACAGGGATTAGGAAAAATTCGGGTCGTGTCCTAATTCGACGGAAGTCCGTCTGCTTTTGCGCGAGAGCTAGCTGTTTCCGTTTCCCCCTGTTGGGGCGGGAACAAAATGAGATTGCTGGGGGAACAAAATGCAGGAATCAATTGTCTTGCACGCCGCCGACAGGAACAATAAGTTAACGCACAGACTGAACTCGTCGGTCAAGAACATGCCATTGAAACTACCAAGCTTTAGAAAATCGCGCTGCCAGATGCTAACGGCTTGCGGCGAAATTGTGGACGCCGCGGATTTCAGCATCGAGCGTTTGGTAAAGAAGAAAACTCTCAGTGCATCATACAAAGCGGCTGATGAAAGAGCCTCCATACGCATCTTCAGTGGAGGAAAGAAAGGAAATCATCTTCATATCGACATAGCCACCCCCGCGTTCTTTGGCGGCAAAGTGCCAAAGGCCACTCACAAAAGGTCGGATATCGATGCAATTCTGAACCAAGTTATTGGGATGAAAGTCAACGTAGGCGTGCGGGGTATGTTTGTAGCGCCCGTTGAATCCTTGCCGGCAGACGGTGTCATTCGCTCGCTTTCAGTTCAGAAGACATCTGGGAAAGTGGGCCTCAAAATGACAGGTGGCACGGTGTCAGTCGAGGGTGCGCCGATCCGAAAAATGGAATGGTCGCTAATCCAGAACGGGAAGCGCGTTCGGGTTGCCGTTTGGGCAGATAAGTCGCAATTGATTCACGAGGATTACCTCGTCGACTTGCTGAAGTGGATAGAGTCAACGTTTGATACTTTTGTGCTCGGAAAAGAATCTCATGCCTACGATAAAGAACAGAATTGAGGCTTTCCTCCCCGAAGCGCACGAGGCCGAAGCTCAGGGTTGGCGTCCGCCGGAATGCGAGCAGGTCTTGGTTGTACATCGAAAGCCAAGGCAGTACGTTGCTCCGAACTGGCAGAGGATAATGCCCATATTGCTCGCCAAGTTTGCGCAGACGTTTCTCGCTGCGCGGATTGAAGCCCTGGAGCGCGACGTCGAAGCCTTGCGGAAGCGACTCGACCAAGTCGGCTCATCGCGTTCAATAATTGCGCCCATCGAGACATTCGCCCCAGAGCCTTACGAGGCGACCAAGCCATTCCACGTTGTTGTCGAGCCGGTAGACGATGAGTTTATAGCCACGCTGTTCGATGCAAACATCAACGCATCGGGCGACACGGCAGAAGAATCCGTCTCAAACCTGAAGGACATTATGCTCACGCTTTTTGAGCGCCTACAGAGAGAACCCCAAGGGAAACTCGGTTCTGGACCAGCCCGCCAGTTAAGTGTCTTGAAAAGCCTGGTGAGAAAGCAGCCTTAGCATGGCGCGAATCATAACCAAGGAATCGGCACTCAAGATTGCCAAAAAACTGGAAGCCGAAATTGAGACGGGGGGCAAAGCCCACGACATGGCCTATGTTTACCACGAGGGTAAAATGATAGCCAATTTCGGTATCCGCAGAGGGTCGCAGAAGGACAAAGGTCATGACCATATCCCTCGCGATTTACATGTTGGCCCGCATGATGCCCGTATGCTAGCCCAGTGCCCACTGACTCGCGCGGGATGGCTCGACATCTTGGGCGAAAAAGGGTTGCTGTGAGCCGTGTTCCCGGCGCGCAACCAGACCCGTGATGCGGAAAACCAAACCCGCTTCACACTTCGTCCGGCGAGTGATGCTCGCGCTTCTCGTCCGTCTTAAGATTGCTGACTTTGATTCGCTCAACAAGTTTGATGTCCACGCGCGGCGAGCTGCCGGTCGGCGGCGTGCAGCGCAACGATGTGGCGATCCCGCGCCTTGGAGGGACTTGGCGACGTGAACAATAAGAAAGCGGCGGGGGGGGAATTCTCCTCACGCTGGAAAAGCCATCCAAGCCGATGCGCGACGAAGCCGTGGACGCAGGCCGTTACGAATCGAAGTTCTGGCACGACAAGGATTATCCAAAAATCCAACTGCTCACGATTGAGGGCTTGCTGAACGGCAAAGAACGCGTGGACGCGCCACCGCAGATGAATCCCTTTGCCAAAGCCCAGCGCGAAGCCAAACCGGAGAAGCAGACGGAGTTGATTTGAGCGTTGCTTCGCCGCAATCCTGCCGTCAAATTAGGACACTACCAAGAATTCGGATTATGCCTGACATCGCGAAACGCTTTGCTGAAAACCCGATCCTGAGGCCGGCTGACATCCGCCCGAGCATTGAGGGAATGAAAGTCGAATGTCTGCTGAATCCCGGCGTCTTCCGGTTCAACCACAAGACCTGGCTCCTCTTGCGCGTGGCCGAGCGCCCCGAGCAGAAGCCGGGCAAGACGTCGTTCCCCATCCTGGGCGCCAAGGGAGAGTTGCAGATCCTGGAATTCGACAACTCCGATCCGAAGCTCAATCGCGCCGACCCCAGGGTCATCGGCTATGACGGCAGGGATTACTTGACGACGATGTCGCATTTGCGGCTGGTCGCCAGTGCCGACGGAATTAACTTTGCCGAAGACGCGTCTTATCCATCGATGTTCGGCCAGGGCGAATTGGAAGCCTACGGCATAGAGGATTGCCGGGTGGTGCAGATCGGTGAGACCTACTATCTTACCTTCACGGAAGTGTCGGAGCACGGCGTGGGCGTGGGCTTGCGCAGCACAACCGACTGGCGCAATATTTTCCAACACGGCATGATTCTCCCACCCCACAACAAGGACTGCGCGATTTTCGGCGAGCAAATCGGTGGCAAATACTACGCCTTGCACCGACCCAGCAGTCCGGCCCTCGGCGGAAATTACATCTGGCTCGCTGAATCGCCTGACCTCGTGCATTGGGGCCGGCACCATTGTCTGGCGCACAGTCGGCCGGGCCTGTGGGACAGCGCCCGTGTTGGGGCTGGGGCCGCCCCCATCCGCACACCGGAAGGCTGGCTGGAAATTTACCACGGCGCCAATGGCGAAAACCACTACTGCCTCGGAGCGCTGCTGCTCGATCTTGAATCTCCGTGGAAAGTCCTCGCCCGCTCGCGTCAGCCAATCATGGAACCGATTGCGGACTACGAACGCACCGGTTTCTTCGGCAATGTCGTCTTCACCAACGGCCATCTGGTGGACGGCGACACGGTGACTCTTTACTACGGCGCTTCCGACAGCGTCATCTGTGGCGCGCGACTCTCCATCCAGGAGATTCTGCAAACCCTCCGTTCAGCCGCGTTATGAAAAAGTGTTTGCACGAGTATCGGCACTTCCTCTCGTATCCGCGCGACATGCGGATTCTCCTGATCACCAATCTGGTCTATGGGTTGGTGATGCCGGTGATCGAGATGTTCATCGGCGCCTACGTCATGCGGAAATCCGACGACGTGAAAATGGTCGTCATCTACCAGTTAGCGGTTTACACGGGAATCCCCTTCACGTTTCTGGTCAACGGCTGGCTGCTGCAACTGGTGAGCGTCAAGCGCCTTTACTCCGTCGGCATGTTGCTCAGCGGGCTTTCGATGGTGGTCATGATGTCCTTGACCGAGTTGAGCCTGATGGGATTGGGTGTGGCAGGATTGCTGATGGGCATGTCCTTCGGGCTTTATTGGGCCAACCGTGATTATTTGGCCCTGTCCAGTACGAGCGACGGCAACCGAAACTATTATTACGGCCTGGAAACTTTCTTCGCCACCAACATTGGCATTGTGGTGCCGTTCGCGGTGGGAGCATTTATTGGCTGGTATGGCGGCGAAGTTACCGGCCAGGTCTCCCGCGCGTATCAGGTGGTCACGGCGGTCGTGTTCGTCATAACCATCGCGGCTTCGGTCATTGTCCATCAAGGTCAATTCAAGAATCCTCCCCGGAGCCAGTTCCTGTATTTCCGTTATCACTGGATTTGGAACCGGATGCAACTGCTCGCTATCCTCAAAGGGTTGGCTCAGGGCTACATTGTCACGGCGCCGGCCATGCTGATCATGACGCATGTTGGCAAAGAAGGCTCGCTGGGCACGATCCTTTCGGTCGGCAGTGTCCTGTCGGCCATCCTGCTCTACATCCTCGGGCGGACCACCAAACCGAAACACCGCATTTACCTCTTCGCCGTCGGCCTGTCGTTGTTCGCCTTGGGCGCGCTGGCGAATGGAATCCTCTTCAACAAACTCGGCGTGCTGCTGTTCATGGTGCTTCTGGTCCTGGGACGTCCCCTGGCCGACATCGCTTATTTCACGATTCAACTGTTGGTAATAGACACCGTCTCCGCGCTCGAGAAACGCAATCAGTACGCCTACATCTTTGTTCAGGAGTTCGGATTCTACATCGGGCGGTTCACCGGATGCGGGTTGTTCATCCTGCTGGCAACTCAAGTGTCAAACACGTTTGCCTTGCGTTTCGCATTGCTCATCGTCGCCGTGCTGCAGCTTCTCTCGGTGTTCGTGGCCAAACGGATCTTGAAAGGCTGCGCCGACACCGGGCAAGCGGGAAATGTCGCGCCAGCGGGAACACCGATCCCAATCCCGGCGGCATAAAAATCCGGGAACAACAGAAGCAAAGTCGCAGCGGCCTTCGGAAACGGAAACCGCTTTTATTTCCTGGTGCTTTCCTTCACCAGATCGCATTCGGCGGGGGTCAGGCCGTAGAGCGCATACACCAACTCGTCTATCTTCTGCTCCAACACGCTCGTGTCCGCATCGGGATCGCCGCTGCCTGGCGCATCACTCGCCCGATTTATAGCCTCCCGGCAACCGGTCGTAGTCCGGCGGCTCAACGTCCGGGACTTCCTGCAAGGCGTCGAGAAACTTTTCCCGGCTGGCGCGCTTGGCCCGCACGGCCATGTAGCTCTCGTTGCTCCACACGCCGACGGCTTGGGCGACTGCCAGACTGATGATCTGCGCCAGAGGAACATTCTCGCGCGCCGCCAGTTCTTGCGCCTGTTTGAGCACCGGTTCGGGAATTTGGGCTTCAATGGTTTTCATTTTGTCGCTCGTAATTTCAACAGCATTTGCGCCGGAGTGATCGGTTCGATTCCGAAACTCTCCATTCCCGCTCCAACCGCGCGTCAGGCGGTGACGGCGTAATCCACGCCACGCGGGTTTTCGACGCGCTGCGAGGCGTTGAGCACTTCCATCCCCACCACGTTGCCGTCTTTGTCGTAATCAAGAATCACGCCGGGTTTGTCCTCGTCGCTCTCTTCAACCGGAACGTCGCGGAATAGAATCCGCAGCACGTCCACTTCGGGATCGTAGGTCACTTTCATGTCGTTGCCTTCCAGTATTTGTTGATCTTGCTCGTGCGATAAACCGTCACCACTTTCGGCGGTGTTGCCGTCTCGTTCCGCACCGGCGTCCTGTTGCTTTGCTGCGGATGCGCTCAGGCGGGAGCTAAGTCTGCCTCCAACGGCTTGTCCTTTTTGAACTTGCTCACGCCCATGACGCTGAAGCCGATGACGTGGCCTTTGGCATCCACCCGCTCCATGACGGCGTCGTGCTTGGTTTCCTTTTCGTAACCGGCAGCGTCCGAAAATCTCACTTCGAGATAATCGGCTTCCGCGTCAAACCAGACTTTTATTTTATCGGCCATAAATCTTCTCCGGCTTTCGGTTTGTCGGTCAGGTAGGCCGTGACCACAAACGCATCGTTCTCCGCATACTTGACCACAACGCACAGCCATTTGCCACCCACAATCGTCTGCGCGTAAAATTCGTAAAACAACCGCACCGCTTCATCCGAACGCGAACGCCGCACCAATTGGGGTTGAATCAACACCCGCTCAATCTCCGCGCCCATCTCCTTCATTTCGGGATGCTCAAGAATGTGCGCCAGCCGCTCATCCGTGAGCCGGACTTGATGGCCGAAACAATCTTGCAGCGTTTTCATTTGGCGGCTTGCACGAGGGCTTTTTCTTCCGCCGTCAGGCCGTAAAGGCGATAGACGATCTGGTCAATCAACTCGTCGGTGAAGGTGATTTGCGATTCCAGTGGCACGACTTTGTCTTTGGCTGTCTGGAAACGGGTGCGGAGTCTTTCTTCGTCCGAATCTTTGAGGCGGAACTTGTTGGCGCGAAAATGGGCGAAGGCTTCGGCGGCATCAAGCTCCCAAAACTTGTCGAGCTTGGTTTTGGGTTTCAAGGCGTGGGCGTCAACGCCGTGGAAATCTTTGAGGTCGGTCAGGAATTGTTTGGCGGTGGCACGTTTCTCCCGGTTCAAGGTTATCATCTGTTCGGCCAGGAAGGCGAGCAGGTCGTGGACGATATCCGCGCGTTCGGGTCTGGCGGCAAGTTGCTCCGTCACGAAGGCCAGCACACTGTCCGGGTTTCCATCCGACGCGCTGCGTTGGTGAAGTTGCTTGGATTTGGCGACGAGCGATGCACGCGACTTCTCTGGCGTCGTGAATTCAATTCGGCGGATGGGAAGCTCGCCAAGATATTGTTTGGTGCATGTGATCCAGCCTCCGCGAAAGAGATTGCTCATTTGAGCAAGCTTCCAAAAAAGCAACTTCGAGTTTATGAGCGCTAGCACGTAGCCTGAATTAACCGTCGCGGATTCGGCCAAACTAATCGTGAAGCCTCCGCTGGCCATCGGGCAGAATTCGTTCCGGAGGCTGATTGGAACGTGAGCGAACAATCCGCGATCTGCCAAGAGCGGGATGTAGATTTGAGCACGGTCGTGAAGTTCAAGATTTCGTGGCGCGCTGTAGCCAAACCATTGCGCGAACTGCTTACGCTTTTCAAGCCTCTGTCGCGCGTTCTGCAAATGGGCGAACGCTTTCGGGAAACGGGCTTTCAGCTCATCCTCCGAGTAAAGTCGGTACGAACCTCCGTCGAGCCAATATGGGAAAATAATTTTCCAGCGTCCGGCCGGAGCAAAAGAGTATCGGCCGAAGTCCGAAGCGAACACCGGGACGCGACAGATGCCTTCCTCAATGTCTTCGTTCTCATTCATGAACACATCATCGTCCCCGCTGCTGCTCCCTCGGCTCATCTCTGCCGGGAGATCGAGCAAGCGGATGGAATCGCGCTGAATCTTCTTGAGAAGATCCGCCGCAGCATCGGTGGAAAACGTCCATGAGCTTTGGTCTAGCGATTTGCCGGCGATGCGCGTGAACTTCGGGGATCGCAGTGAGTGCGAGTCCGCTCGCGCTTCAGCATAGTCGAACGCTTCTTGAATTCCGCGTGTGAGGAAAAGCAAACAAGTATAAGTCGTGGCGGGAAACACCTGGCTTGCGCCGAAGTCAACGATCTGTGTCAACATGCCCTCGCGTGTTATCAATCGCCGCAAACCCTCTCCATAATCCGTCTTGAAAAACTTGTTCGGTACAATCTCGCCGAGGAGTCCTCCCCGTTTGAGCATTTTCAAGCCGCGCTCGATGAAACTCACATATAGATCAACATTGCCTGTGGCTGACTCAAAGTTCTCTGCGAGGAAGTCAATTTCCAGACGTGGGAAGCCTTGAATTCTCACGTATGGGGGATTTCCGATCACAGCATCAAAGCCTGGACTGTCTCTGTGCGAACCATCGTCGTTGAAAAAGACTTCAGGAAATTCGAGTTCCCAGTGGAAGTAAGGTTTGTCGAGCTCTTTGATCCCGTAGCGCGCCGCTGCTTCCTGCAATCGGGCCGCGCTTTCTTGCGCCACCACGAGGATTTCTTTTGCCGCAGCCAAATACTCTTCCTCACTTAGCGGCCCATCGAAGAAGATGTTTGTCCAGAGGTCTGCCACCCTCTTGTACGGCGCGAGCCGGGGCAGGATTTCAGTTTCCCAGCGCTTTTCCTTTGCCTTCACCGTCGCCATATCGAGGCTGACTTGTCTTTCGATTTCGTGAATCTGGCAGATGGTTTCGGCCACGGCCTGCTTGAAGTCAGGGCCGAACGTAAAATGGATTTGTTGCGCGCCGCCTTTGCTCTTTTTCTGCGGCAGACTGCCGAGCTGATCGAGGCGCGCGCCGATGAGCGAATTTCCGCGCCGCAAGTGATGGTCGAGAAAGTTGAGTGGCTGGTCGCTGGAGATGGTGGTGAGCCAGAGCGAAAGTTTGGCAAGCTCCACGGCCAGCGGATTCAGGTCCACGCCATAGATGCAGGCTTCAACGACGCGCCGCCGCCAATAAGCGATCTCGGTTTCTTCCTGAGACTCGCCCTTGACGAACTCCGCCTGAAATCTCGTGGTCGGGTGATAAACGATTTGGTCAGCCAAAAACGTGGTTGCCTCGACGAGGAAATGGCCCGAACCCATTGCTGGATCGCAGATGTTCAGCTTGAGGACTTCGCCCGCGAATGAGTTGTCCTGTTTGCCGGCGGCACGGGCGGCTTTAACCATCTTTCGTTGCTCGATTTCCTGCAACAGTGGCGTGATCGTTTGCTCGACGATGTATTTGACGACGTAGTCAGGCGTGTAATATGTGCCGGTGGCTTTGCGTTCCGCTTTATCGGTTTTAAGCACGAGCTTGCCGCCCTCGCGCACGAAGTGGTGTTCGAGCAGTCCTTCGTAAATCGAACCGAGTTGTTGGACACTGAGGTCGGCGTAGTCCACCGACTCGAAGGGGACAAACTTTTGTCCGCGCTTTTCCGGGGTAAACATGAGTTGCCGCAACACGTCCGCCAGCACCGCGTCGGCCACGGCCCACTCCTTCAGCAGCGGGCAGTGGTCGGGGTCGAAAAGCCCGCCGTTGTAGCGCGGAACTCCGAATTCATCATTCGCCTTCTTGTCTGTCCCGTTGATGACCAGACAGAGCGCATGGATGTCGCGGTAAAAGCGCGTTTGAGTCTGGCTGTCGTACTCGGTGAAGCTTTTCAGTGGCACGAGGAGGCGGGCGAGCGACAGTTGCTTGTAATATTTGCGCGATTTGGGTTCAACCGGCAGCAACAAACGGCCTTCGGCGTAGAGAATAAAAAGCAATCGGTACAGAAAGATGAGACAATTTTCATAAAGGCGCGGCAAGTCCGCGTCGTTGATTTTGTTTTCCGGGCGTTCGGCAAATCCATTGGCGAGAATCTCGACGATGGTGAAGATTCGCTCACGAAGGTCGGCTTCCAATTCGGCCTGCGTGGCCAAAGCGCTTTCGCGGACCTGGTCGAGGCGGCATTTGCCTTGGGCATCGCGCGTGAACGCGGCGGAACTGAACAGTACCAGGAAAATTTTGAAGTCTTCGAGGGATTTGAGGGCGACTTCAAAGTTCAGCGCGAAATAGTGGCTGGCCTTGGAGTCGCGGCAGTAAAGTCGCCAGACCTCGCCGTTCGTCAGAATTCCCCAAACAATGGAATCCGATTCCTGTAGGTAATCCCGAATTTGCTGATGGGGGTAGCGCTGCTGATGCTTGCTGATTTGGGAAAGCGGGTGTCCAAACTTCTTCGCTTCCAAAATGCCCACACCAGCGCGATACCGCTCGGCAACGCTTTTGTTGAGCACGCTTTCCTTGGTCTCGCCATTGGGGTACAGAATGTAGTCAGGCTCTAAATCCTGCTTAGTTTCCGGTAGTCGCAAGTTGTCCGACCAGGCGAAGCCAAGTCGCTCCAGAATCTTGTCGATGAATTCCTGACGGACTCCCATTTCGTTGTCATACTTGCGCAATGCAAAGGCGCGCTTTTCATATAGCTCTTTGCAGAACTGGAAAGTCGGTTGTGCTTCGGCGTCGTTGGGCCACCAGTCATTATTTTTGAGGCGTGCTTTGAGGTAGTGATCGGAGAAAAGCCCTTCAGTTTGCCAAAGCTTTCTGACTTCTGGCATTCCCAGAAGTTCAGGATGGTCGTGAAATTTGTTTTGCTTCGGCACGTTGGCGCTATATCCCGAGCCGGTCACGCGAAATTCTACCCGGTTCGTTCGTGATGAAGGTCAGGTCGGAGGACATTGATGCAGAGCTTGCCTGCGGTTGCACTTTGATTCAACCCGATAACCGCGAAACTTTTCACTTCGCGTTCGGTACGATGACCACGCACCACGGACTGCCAGAAGATTTCACCCGCCGGTTCGGATTCATGATTTCCTGCGGATTTTGTAAGCGACTTTTGCTTCCGACAGGGTCATGGGTGCGGATTCCTCCTTGGGTGCGATGGTGACGCGGATGGTCGCGCCGAGGATTTCCGCCACGCGGCGCAACATGGTCAAGGAGTGGCCTTCGTAAGAAGGCGATTCGAGGCGGCTGATGTTTTGCTGGGAGGTCTTGAGTTTCCGGGCGAGGTCCTTTTGGGAGAGGCCGGCCTTTTCGCGCAGCGCGGCAAGCTGCATGGCCACGTCCCATGCCTCACCCGCTCTTTCAAACCGCTCGGCGAAGACGGGGTCTTTGAGTTGTTCTTCCAGATAAAGGTCGAAGTTGGTTTTTTTCATGTTTCAAATCTTTCCTGCCAGTCCCGCATCCGCGCCTGTGCCGTGTCGAGGTCGCGGGCCGGGATGGCCTGGCCTTTGTTGCGGATGCCGTGAACGGCAATGATGCGCCGGTCTTTTACAAAGAACCACATGACGCGCGTGTTCAACTTGCCGACATGGCGCAACTCAAACAGGCCGTCCCCCAGCGCCTTGGACAGCGGTTCGCGGTGGTACTGGCGATTCCGCAGCTTCGCCAGACCTCGCAGCACCGCCGCGTGGTCGCCGGGGTCGCTTTGCTTGAGTTCATCAAGAAACTCCTGCACGGGCGAGCGTCCGCTGGCATTGACGTAGAACTCTACGGTGAACTCCATAAATGAGCAACATCAAATTTGATGTTCAGCGATTAACCACGAGGAAAGGAGGCTTCGCGCGGCGCGAGCGCTTGTCTCGTTCGTGATGAATGTCAGGTCGGAGGACATTGCCGCAGAGCTTGCCGCCGCTTGGATTTTGGTTCAACTCGATAACGGCGAAACTTTGTGCGATTAAACGTGGGTTGCTCCGAGGCGATCCGCCTGCGAAATTAGAGCACTACCGTGAGCCACGTACTGTGAACTCGAATGTGTGTTATGATTTAAATGTGATTTATGATTTAACCATGGCCCGGTCGTTTCATGTGCCCCGGCGGTTCTTTTATCTTTTGACAGCGATACTATCGCTGGTCTGGGCGCCCCCACTCCTCCAGGCGGGACTCCTGCCCGGCAACTTCTGGCCGAACCCGACTCTCGAAACCGACACCAATAACGACGGAGTGCCGGATTTCTGGCACAAAGGCGGGGACAGCCAGGCGATCGACGTGTGGACCACTGCGCTGTCGCTCAGCCCTACACATTCCTTTCAGCTCAACGACACCAACGCCACTGCCTATGGCGAGTGGTATTCCGACCGGCTCAACATCACCGCTGGCACGAACTATCAACTACGCTACAACCTGCGCTACACCATCACCAATGTCGGACCGATGCGCTTGAGCGTAAACTTCTATAGTGCTGCCGATGCGTCATTACCCGGAGTGAGCTATCTGTTCTCCAGCGCCCACGATTTCTGGGAGGAATTCACGCAGTCGTTCACCGCTCCGGCAGGCGCAGCGAAGCTGGAACTCCACTTCACTTCGGGCGGCGGCGCGGATGTCACCGGCCAGGCTTGGCTGGACGACATCTCCTTGGCCCCGGCGACGAACGTTAATTCGTTGGTGCCTTACCTCGAAAACTTCCCGTTCTTGCCGGATCCACTCGTCATTCGCGATTGGAAGCAAACCGCGCTTGATTATCATCAGCTTGCTTTCAACCCATCCGTCACGGGCCAATATCTGCCGCTGCTCTATGAATACACCGCGAACACCGCAGCGGGTTTCTCCGGGCCGGCCTTTGGTCTGCCGAGTTACGTCGGCAACCCGCGGGACAGCGGGGAGGCGCTCACAACGCTCGGCGGCGTGCTGGGCGGCACCCTCGCGGGCCTCAACCTGGCTTCGCTCAACGGCCAGGACCGCGTGCAACAGTGCGAGGTTTTCTATTGCGTCGTCAATGGCCACGGCCTGCTTTTGAACAACATCAACTCCCAGGGCTCTGGCTCCGCCTGGTACGACATTTTCCCGAGCACGCTGCTTTATCAAATCGGCTCGCGCTATCCGGGGCGGGCTTCGTTTCAAACAAAGATGGCTGCCATCGCGGACAGTTGGCTCACCGCGCTGCCGGTGTTGAGCAATAACTGGGAACATGCCGGCTTCAGCTTTCAAACGATGACGCCGGTCAATAAAGCCTGGATCGAACCGGACATGGCCATCGGCATCGCGTGGCTCGAATACATGGCTTACGTGCAATTCCACGACGCCAAGTATCTCGCCGCTGCCGACACCTGCCTGACGCAGATGAACAGCCGCACGACTAATCCGTTTTACGAAACGCTGGGCTTTTTCGGCCCGCCACTGGCCGCCCGCATGAACGCGGAGTTGGGTCGGAGCTATTCGACGAGCAAACATCTGAACTGGATTTTTGCTCCCGGCTCCGATGCCCGGCCCGGTTGGGGCTGCGAGAACTCACGCTGGGGAAACTATGACGCCTACGGTCTGATGGGCAGCACGACCGACTCCAGCGGCTACGCCTTTTCGATGAACTCCTATACCGCCGCCGGCATCATCGCGCCCGTGGTCCGTTATGAGCCGCAATTTGCCCGGTTGCTGGGCCGCTGGTTGTTGCATGTCGCCGCCAACGCAAACCTTTTTTATCCGAGCACGCTTCCAACTAATATGCAGTCCAGCGCCGCGTGGGTGGAGCAAACCGGCGTGCAAAGCATCTCTTACGAAGGCGTCCGTCACCTCGGCACCACGACGCCTTACGCGACGGGCGACGCCGCCGCGCCGATTCAAGATTTGAATCCCTATGGCACGTGGGGGAGCGGATTCATGGCGGCGTTGTTCAGAACGTCGAACGTGCCGGGCATCCTCCAAATTGATTGCGTAACCTCGGAAGCCTTTCCGCCGCCCGCCTATCCAACTTATCTTTTCTACAACCCTCACGCTATCGCGCAACAAGTCACCATCAACGTCGGAGCGAACACGAATCATTTGTTTGATGCCGTCACCGGCGCTTTCGTGGCCACCAATGTTACGGGGAATGCCAACTTCACGATTCAGCCGGACGTCGCAGTCGTTTTGGTGCAGTGCCCGGCGACGGGCGCCATCAGCCAGGCTAGTCAGAAATTGTCGGTCGCGGGCGTTGTCATCGATTACTGGAATGCCGCGCGAGACAGCGAAGGCGACGGTCTGCCCGACTGGTGGGAAAGCCGATACTACGGAAGCATCACCAACGCGTTGCCACAAGCGACCGCCGCCAATGTCTACAACAACCTCCAATGTTACTGGCTCGGGCTGGACCCAACTAATCCCAACTCCACCTTCAAAGTGCAAGCCGCTGTCCAGCCCGGCACTGGCTATCCGCAAATCACGTGGAGTTCCGTCGGCGGAAAGACCTACGCCGTGGAATACGCGAACAGCCTTGTTGCATCGGGGACGGTGTTCACCCAGGCGCTGACTGTGACCGAGACTAATGTGCCCGCGGGCGTTGAGAGCACCGAGACGTTTGTGGACAATTACGAACTCACCGCTGGACCACCCGGCTCGAAGGGACGTTACTATCGGATCAGGTGGGTTGGGCCCTGAGCGCGCTTAATGTTGAGGGCGACCAGAGCGCAATCATGCGCCGTCTATTTCGTGCCAGTTGGTGCTGAGATCGAGCCTGAGTTCGATTCGTAAAAACGCCCCAGTTCGAGCAACAGCTTTTCGAGTTCGCGGTAGTAATCGTCCTCCGCCAACTGACTTTTCTTCTCGCGATGAATGTTGATAGCTCGTTCCAATGCATCGCGGCGTGCGCGTTGTTCCAACGTCAGCTTTTGTTCCTCTTGACTGCGGATTAAATGGAATTGCTGAGCCAGCAGGCCGTCCACCAGCGCCCCTTCTTTCGGTTTCTTGATCGCTCGCAGGCCACGAAACCAATCGGCGGGTGTCCCCAAGCCGTCGCCGCTGTCGTCGAGTAAGGCGTGTTCAGTCGCGAGGCGACCCTCGACCTTATAAAATTCACTCGCCTGACGCGACGCCATCAAAAACGCTTCCAGAAGCGAAACCTGGCCATCTTTGTCTAGGTCGGCTTGGGGATTGGCGATCGCCTCGGAAAGATATTGTCCGAAGCGCGCAAAGTTTTGTTCGTTGCCACTGCGGGTTGCCGTGATGACGACGCGGTTGGTGGCGGATAGTTTGGTAAGGAAGGGCGCGCTGGACGAAGCCGTGTTGATCACCGCCAACGGCCGTCGAAATGGCTGAAGCCAGTGCGCCAGTTCCGTGGCGGACACATCGGGGCCACGAAGATTGAATCGGGCCTCCTTGCCATCGAATGTTCCGTGGCCAAGCAACACCAGCCACAACTCACCCGGCCCGTCCTTCGGTTCGAGTTCAAGAGTTTGCTTCAACCGATCAAAGTCGTTAGTCTGGCCGCCGTCGTCGAGCCCCAAGGCGATCTGCCGACAGTCTGCTTGTTGACACGCTTTTTCCCAGAGACTTGCCTGCCGTACAAAATTACTCCCAAACTCCGGCTCACCCGGCGCGCCGACAACCAGGATGACAGTGGGCCGACTCATCGGTGTTTCTCCGCGCGCCGTCGGAACGGTGAGGAGAAAAATGGCCAAGACCAGAACTTGCGATACCCAACAAGCCACGCGCGCACAGCTTTCGACGTTGGATGTTGGATGTTGGATGTTGGATGTTTTCTCTTCCCTCCTCACGGCATTCCTTTCCAACGACGCAGTCCCCATTCGCCGACGAAGCAGGCGAGCGCAAACGCAAACATCGCGGGCGTGTGCCAAAGCGGGAAGTTCCAGGAATCCATGACCGGTGCCTGTTTGTGCGGCAGGTTGCGGGCGAACGTGCTGAGGTTTGCTGCCGCGACGATTTCGCCTCCGGTCTTTTTCGCAATGGACTCCAACAACGCCACGTTCGGAGTGAGCGATCGGAATTCCTCGGCGGCAAGATCGGTGCTCCAACCGGCCTCGGCGCGACCCACCTCAGCCCCGACCGAGTTCGTCACGAACGCCGTCGTCTTGTAGCCGCCGGTGGCGCGCGGAACATAAGTGATCTGGTAAAGACCGGCTTCGTTTGCCGACGGTTCGGCCTGGAGGCGGATGGAATTGGTCGTCGCACCGGATGAGGTTTCCGTCAGGAGCGGCTGGATTTCCACGCTGACACCGGCGTTGTCGAGTGGTTGAAATGTTTTGTCGCGCACGCGCACCTGCAACTGCATCGCGCCACTCGCGTCTTGCGGTTGCGGCTCGACCGTGAGGTCCACTGGATTCGGCACGTCGGTCACCAGCCAGCGCATCAACTGTCGCCAGGACTTGTCCATGTCGTGGTGCGCCGCGGCATCATGCAAGCCCCACCGCCAGACATCGCCGATTGTGAGGGCGGCCGTTCGACCGCGACCTAACCGTTGCACCACGAGCGCTGGAAAACTCTTTCCGGCCGCATCAGACACCGTGGCGATGACGCTCGCGCCGGGCTTCACTTCACGAACTTGATTCAGGACTTGGAATGGTGTCATTGATTGCAGGCGCGCTTTCTCATCCGATTCGTTGTCGCGCAGCCGCGCCCAAGGTTGCAGCCAGCCTTCACGCGTAAGGTCCAGATGCAACGCATCCGGAGGCTTGTTTTCCTCCGCACGGTCAAGATAAACCGGCAGCATGTCGCCGATGGGCGTGCGCAGATACTTGCCTTGCTGAAAGGTGTCGATGCCGCCGAGCATAAGAAAACCGCCGCCGCGTTCGGACACGAACTTTTGCAACAACGCCGCCTGATCGGGCGTAAAGAACTCCGCCTCGACATCATCGAGGATCACGGCATGATAATTGTAGAGCGCGTCGGCCGTCCTCGGAAAACCGCCGCTCAGACCCGGCTCGCAACGGTCTTTGACGTCATCATTCGGGTAGAGCCTGACGAGCACGGGTTGATCGTAGCGTTCGACCTGTTCAGGCGACTGGTTGCCAAAACCGCGATAGAGCGGATTGCTGGTCTCGCCCGCGCGGCCCATGAAATTGAATTTCGGTTCGCGCTTGGCGACGCGAATCAAGCCGACCAGGTTGATCTGCTCATCCTCCTGCACAGCGCGATTGAGAAACTTGAATTCCCAATTGGGCCGGCCCGACACATAAAGAATGCGATACGGCCCGCGCCCGCGATCAACCACCAGCACGCGACTGTTGTTCGCGAGCGTGGCCTCGCTCGATTTGTTCTGCGCGCCCGGCGTTTCAATTTCATTCTTTGCTCCCGCGCGCAGCCGGTAGAAGGACAAACCCGGCTTCTCCGGACGGAACTGAAACCGAAACGCAAGCGTCTCGTTGTCCTTGCGCGCCCGGAGTGTTTTCTCTTCGACGTTTTTGCCAGACGCGTCGAGCAACTGGGCCACGATGGATTCGCCGCTGTAACCCGCGGCGGACACGTCGGCTTGGACGGAAACTGGCGCGTCCTCAAAGTCCGTTTGACTGACATGGGTTTGTTGCACCGCAATGTCACGCGGCGACTCACGGCCGCCGAGGATGACCGGGTAAATCGGCGGCAATCCAGTCAGCTCCGGCGCACCTGGAAGATCAGTGGCGTTGCCGTCAGTCAGAAGCAAGACACCCGCGAGCGGACGATTACGGTAACGTTCCGCCAGCGTGTGTAATGTCGCGCCGATGGCTGACGCGCGACCATCGAACGTCAGTTCGCCGAAGTCCTTGGTGGTTTGCAGCCGGGCATCGAAGAAATAGCGCCGCAATTCGAAATTGTCCTCCATCGTCCCCTGCCAATTCGCGCGTTGGGGATTGAGCAGCTCGCGGAGCAACTCACCGCGACTGAGCGTCTCGCCCCGATCTTTGATCTGCAACCCCTGACTGTTGTCCGCGACGATGGCAAACAGGTTGGCGCCGGGTCGCGCCCGTTGTCCGGACCAAAGCGGTTCGAGTAAACAGAATGCGAGCGCTGCCAGTCCGAGCAGCTTCAGGCCGAGGCACACCCACCGTATCATTCCCGTGGGCGCGGCGCGGTAGCTCCAGATCAAAAGCACAAGCGCAACGCCTATCGCTCCGGCAGCGGGCCAGAGCCAGTTCCAACCTGAGAATATCAGGGTAGCGAGGAACATCACGATTCGAAGGAGAACATGCAACCTCCAACCTCCAACGTCCAACACCCAACGGCGCGGAACGCCGGCCAGTTCGATGTTCGGCGTTGGAGGTTGGAGCTTGGATGTTTCCCGCTTCTCACTTTACTTGTCCTTCCCCAACTCCTCGTAGTATCGGCGCACCAGTTCGGAGAAGCGGCTTGGCACGGGATCACGATCAATCGGCACGAGCGAGTCCGTGGACTGCCGCCGCGCCAGCTCCTCGGCGATGCGGTCGCGCACCTCGACGAGCGGCTTGATCACCTGCAAACGTACGACCACCCAGTCCGGCTTCTTGAGATCGCGTTTGAAATCCTGCCTCATCAAACGGACGCGCTCGCGAGCGGTGGCGACGTCAGTGCGCAAATCGGGCAGGTCGATCATTTCCTCCACGTCACGCAGCCGATCCGACCAGGGGCCGAAGTTATCACCTGTGATCGGTCCGCCCGTCGGCGTGGCGTCCCCGTCCAGAATACGGTCCCAGTCAAAACGTGAGCCGCCGCGTCGATAATTGCCGTCACCATCGGTCGTGGCAGAATTCACTCTCCCGTCCCGCGATCCACTCCGTTGACCGCCGCGCGCAGATGCCGATTGCCGAACGGATGCTTGTCCGGGCGCACTTTGTTGCGAGGCGTTTCCACGAGCCTGGGCTGGATCTGAAGTTTGCTGGCCTTGTCCGTTTGCTTGTGATGATTGGCCCGGCTGCTGGCCCGGATTTTGTGCTGGTGAGGGTTGATGGTCGCCTGAGGCCGGCTTGTTGTCAGGTTGTCCGGCGCTCGCTGCTGCAACTTGACGCGGTTCCTGGTTCGTCTCTGAATTGTCGGTCTCCGGCCGGGCGATTTCTCGCTGCAATTGATCGGTCAGCTTATCAAGTTCCTGTTGCGCCAGACGCAACGCTTCGGTGTCGTCGCCAAGCACGCTTTCCGCCGCCCGCTCCACGCCGCGTTTGAGATCGTTGATGCTGGAGCGGGCGCGTCCCTCGGCCTGCCGGGCTTGCGGAAGAAATTCCCGGCGCAGCATCTCCGACGTCAGTTCGAGCGATTTGGTGTCGTCTTTTTCAGCCATTCGCTTGATGCGGTCGTAGAGTTCACTGCCTATCAAACCACGCTGGATCAGTTCCTGTTGAAACTCCTTTACAGTGTTCGCGTCATCCTGGCTGAATTTTCGCAAAGTGTCATAAAGCTGGTGCGAAACGAGCGGTTCGGCTTCTTCGGTCTGTTGCGAAAGCTGCGTGGCTTTCTCGACTACATTCGTTAGCCGTTGCTTTTGTTGCGCCAGTTGATCGAGCGCTTGCTGGCGCTCCGTGGAATCGTCCAACGTCTTCCGACCGCTGTCAGCAAGCGTGTCCATCTTTTTTTGAATGTCCTCCTGTTGCCGCGCCAGTTCGCGGGCTTCGGCGCGCATCTGGCGCAGCTCGTCGGCGAACTGGCTGGAATTCTCCTTGCGCATCTGGTCGCGGAGTTCCTGCAACTGCCGCTGCGCGCGTGTGCCGGACGCGAGTGCTTGTGAAGCGGACCCTTGGCTCGCGGCCTCGGCAGCCCGCTGCACGTCGTTGCGCGTTTGCTCCACTTGTTTTCGCTCCTCGGCCATGCGCGACTGGTTTTCAGGCCGGTCCATCCGCTGACGCACCTCGTCCACGTCGGCGAGCATCTGCTGTTCTTCCTCTTGCAGGCGTTTCAAGCGGCGTTTGATTTCCTCGCGCTCCTCTTCGCTGCGCGCTTCCTGCAAAGCGGTCTGGAGTTCCTTGAGACGGTCGTTCAAGTCCTGCTTGCGTCGCGCGAGTTCCTGGAGGCGGTTCATGACCTGCAACTGCTCGCGACGCTCGGCGCTTTGCGGAGATTGGGCCTTGCTTTGCGTTTCGTAACGGTTTTCCGACTGGGTCAGATCCAACTGCTCAAGCTGACGTTGCATCTGTTGGTCGCGACCACCGCCCCCGCCGCGTTGATTGCGGCCCTGACGCATCACCTGATATTCGTGCTGTTGCAGTTTCAACAAAGCCTCATAGGCGGCCTGTTCAGCGACCAACGCATCGGCCATTGCGGCCGGTGAATTGGTGGCCTCGTTTAAGCGCTTTACCGCCTTCTTCATTTCTTCCACCGCGTTTCGCCAGAGAATTGCGGCGCGCGGATCTTGCTGGCGTTCCGCGGTGGCTTCCGCCTGTTCCAGCGCCTGGGCTTGCGAATCGAGGACAACCACCGCGTCGCTTTCGTACTGCGAAGTCTTGGTTGGGCCAGGAGTATTCTCGCGAACGGAGCGCGTACCTTTTGGAAAAGGAGACGGCACATCTGACTCTGCCGCGCGCTGGCCAAATACGAGCGGCCCGAACCCACCCCCAACCCCTCCAAGGAGGGGAGAATCTTTGGACGCGAGCTTGTGAGAGTTCCTCTCCTGGGAGGGGTCAGGGGTGGGTCGGGAGAATTCCCTCTCCCCTTCAGAAGGGGAGAGGGTCAGGGTGAGGGGTTGGGTTTGCGCGATTTTAGGCACGGCGCGAGTTGGTGAAACGTGCCTCCCCCTAACCCCGGCCCTCTCCCCCGTCGGCGGGGGAGAGGGAGAAGTTTCGACAAATAGCGACCCGGAGTTCCGGCCGCGCGAATCGCTCGTCGGCGAGTTGTCCTTCCCGGATTTCCGCGGAGCAGCAGGTTGAGTCTCGGCTGGCCGGGTTGAACTGCCGTGCTCACGCTGAAGTCTCCAGGTGGCGTTGATGATTTGCTTCTGCAACTCCGCGAGCTTGGCGGTCTGGCTGGGCTGCTGGCCGGAGGATTGCCCATCCATCGGCTGGCCTTCCCGATAAATTTCCTCGAAGGGCCGCACCTCGGCGAAAAACAAATCGCCCGTCGAGCGCCGCACCTGTCCATCGGGTCCGATGTCGTCCGCCCAAACAAACCAGGAGATGAGCTGATCGGGCTGAAGGCCGAGGTCTTCAATGCGTAGCACGTACTGGAAGGGATGTTTTTCTTTCGCGGCGACGGGTTGACCCAACTCGATGAACTGCGGCTCTTGATTGACCAGCGCGTAGGCCAGCCCGTATGCCTGCACACCGAAGTCGTCCCAGACCGTACCGTCGAACGAAATCTCTTCGAGCGGGGAGGGCCGCACATCGCCACGAGGCGAAGTGAGCGTGAGTTCCGGGGTGCGATTCTTTAGCGCGACGAAAACAAACTGCGCGGGCACTTTGTTCGTCCGGTTTTCTGCATCCACGAGTTGCAGTTCATAAGTCTTGTTCGTTTCGAGCAGGAACTGCTTCAGTTCAGCCACGGCGCGATTGGTTTCGACGATCAATGGGATAGATTTTGTTTCTTTGTTCTTCTCGATGAGGTGGGCGGAGGTGACCGGTTTGTTAAGTTGAAGATTCAGGTCCACACGCGAGCCTTCCACCGCCGTGAGTCGGCGGGTGTCCTTGATATGCTTCGGTGACAGGCCGGTGTAATCAGGATAAGTCAGGTCAGCGTCGGAGCGCTCGAGGCGCGGATAGTCGAACACGGTCACCTTGAAATCACGCGTCTGCTGGCCGGCGAATTCGATGCGATAAACCAGATTGCTGGTGACCTCGGACACGCTGCCGCCGAACATCGGATCGGCCAGGCTCTTGACCAGTGGTATGCGTCGGCTGGATTCCGAAGAGTCACCTACAACGAGATCGACCGTTACCGGCAACCCACCGCCAAATCGAGCCAGGACGACGAGGCTGTTGCCGCGCTCGATGCTGGTGTCGCCGGGCGTTACGGTGATTGCTGAATCCGCAATCCGAGCGAGGAGACTGTGTCCCCCAGTCGTGCGCAGCCCGAACAAAACGGCGCCGAAGAAAACCAGCGCCAGGAGGTGAGCCAATTGCGCGGCACCGATGCGGGAGTCCGGAATCATTTCCGCCCAGTCCTCGCGCGCGTGGTGGGCGACGACTTCATGGACGAGGCGGTCCTGGAGATAATTGAGTTCGCGGCCCCCTTTGGCCTCTTGCTGGACGGCGGTCAGAAGTCGCCCGTCCAGTTTCGGATGGCGCGCTTCGATTTCCGCAGCGACGCGACGCCAATCCGGATCGGCCCGGCGATGTCGCAACGCGAGGACAATTGCGGCGACGACGCCAAGCGTGGCGACGACGGGCAGCACGAGCGACGATGCCCAGCCGATTTGCCGTTGAAGAATCAGCAAACCGAGGCCGAGAAACGCCGCCACCGTCCAGCAACCGGCGAGCCTGGACCAGAATTGCAATCGTCGCTTCCGGTCAACGACCGTTTGCAGGCGCGCTCTGATAAGTGGCGGCATCATATGGCACCTTCCCCTTGAGCCACCGTTGCCCAACCACGGGTCATCTCGCGAAGGAACTGCCACTGCCACCGTTGGCGGTTGATCGGCTCGGTATGAATTTTGAATGGGCGATCAATCATTTTGAACTCGCATTAAATTGCTCCGCGTGGGGCAAAGATGCCAGCAGATATTAATGCATCAACGCCGGTTTGGAGAAAGGACGGCTCTTTAGCTTGCATCGCCCGCGCGCGTGAGATAATTTTCGAACGTCATGAAAGAGCCAGCCCGCAAACGGAAGAAGCTTGATTATCCGGATCAAACCGAAGACAGCCGTCTGGCGGCCAAAGCCCGGAAACTGGCGAGCAGGCTCACGCCGGAAGAACGCCGGGCACATTTCAACGCGGCGATGGTGAAGATCTTTGGCGGCCGGCCCCAAGCGAAAACTCTTACTGGACACTAACCATGCGACGAAAAGCGGCCAAGCGAAAGCGGCTCGATTATCCCGACGTAACCAACGGCACGCGCTGGGCGGCCGAAGCGCGCCGGCTCGCCAGCAAACTGACACCCGAACAAGAGGCTGAATACATCCGGCGCGGAATGGCCAAGGTCTATGGCGGCAAGCCCAAAGAAGTCACTGGCGCTTGACGCCAACCTCCTGCTCGACCTCGCCGAGGAAAACGACTTTGCCCACGATTTCCGGGAGGAATTCACCAAGCGGGGTTACAGTCTGGCGGTTCCACCGACGGTGCTCGCGGAGTTGGAAGCGCTCTCGGCGTCCGGACGCGCGCCGCAATGTCATTTCGCCGACACGGCGTTGGAAAAGCTCGCAGATTGGGAATGCCAGCCGTTCATGTTGTCCGCCCTGAAGCTTGCCATTGCCCATCGTTTCGCGGAACGGCTGCTCGACATGCGACTCATCCCCGAAACCGAACGCAACGACGGAAAGATTCTGGCACAAACTTCACTCGTGCAGATTCCGCTGCTCGTCACTTCGGACAAACATTTGCTGGACATTGACGAGGAGGCGCTACTGCTGGCGTTCAACGAAGCGGACTTGTTGCCCGTGCATCCCGCGCATCCGAAACGATTGTTAAAGGCGTTACGATAAACTGGCTTTCAGACGGCGACGTTGCCCGAGGTCGCTTCGACAGGCGTGACCAGCCGGCGCGCGGTGCGTCCGGCGAGCCAAGTTTCCACCAACAACGCCACCAGCGTCGCGACGATGAACCAGCGCCACAGCTTTTGTCGGCCCTCCAACTCGGCGGTCTGAAGCTGGACCTTGCGCGCCGCTTCGCGAGCGACGGTCTGGGTTTGTCGTCCGACCGGCGCGCCCAACCTTTCCAACTCCTCAAGCGGCAAAGGAGCAGTGCGGCTTTCGGCGGCGTCGAGATTTACGACAAACCGTTTGGATGGTTGCGAATCCACGCTGTAGATTCCCGGCGTCATCGTTTGGGAGAAATTCGTTTCAGCCGGAGACAAATTCAACTGCGAACCGTCGGGAGCGCGGAGAACCCACCCCTGACCCCTCCCAGGAGGGGAACTGGCCAGCGGGACAACATCGCCGACGTGATATTGCACAGGTGGAGGCGTTGCCGCGCCGCTCAAGTCCAGTATGGAGTAAAGCAACGGAACGAACTTCGTTGAAAGCGCAAGCTGGCTGTCGTCCGATTGCCAGCCCGAGGTCAGCACAATGACGCGGCCTTTGCCTACGGGAACATCGACGACCGCCGGATCGCCGCTGTCGAACTTCGCCACGACGCGAGCGTTGGGAATTGTTGTCGCGTCAAGGCGGCGATATTTCCAGAAATGAATCTTTGTGAAATCGCTGAAACGCGGGTCGGCAAATGGAGCGAAGAGCGGATGGCGAAAATCAATCTCCGCGAGCATGGCGTAGTTGCTGGGGCGCGCTTCTTCGACGGCAAGGCTGTCCACGCCAAGCAGACGGGCGAGCGTTGCCGCACCTTGGACGAACCCACCCCCAGCCCCTCCCGGGAGGGGAGCAAGCACCAAAAGCACGTTCTTCCCGGCAGCAACCTGATCGTGCAGCGCTTTCGCCTGCGGTTCGGGCAGCGGAGCGGTGGCGACGAAGAGTGCGGCGGTATTCGCCTCGCCTTCTGTGAGGGGCGTCGCAGGCGGGCGGACCAACACTTGAACCGCCTGTCGTCGTGTTTCCTGAAATGCGCGTTGGAGGAAATAAAGCGGTTGCCGCGCGTCCTTCTCCGAATCGCTGCCGAGATAAACGACGACCGGTCGCGCGATCTCCGGCGGGATCACAAAAACGGTGTTGTCAAAATCCTCGTCGTCGCCCTGCAGAATAATCCGATCAACCAAACCCATACCCGGCCCCTCCACGGAGGGGAGTGCGACGATGCGGCTTTGGCCGGGCGGCACGTACACTTCAATGGGCTTGCCAACGGAGCTGCGCGCGTCCGCCGGCGCCCATCCCACCTTGAACTGCTCGCGCTTGGAATCGGCGGCGTTGCTGACACGCACCCGCACACTGGCACTGGCTTTGGGATCGGCGTCGTCTGAGTCAGTGACGAGTTGCAGAGCAGCATTGTTTACGTGCTGTGCTTTGACGGGTTCGACGGACACCTCGATTCCTTTCGGCCATTCATAACCTTGCAGTTGATCCAGACGGCTACCCTCCTGGAAGTCCGTGATGAGAACTATCTGCCGCGGACCGGTCGTCGTTTTTCCGTCAGTGTCCGCGAGGAGTTCAGCGGCGCTGACGAGCGCGTTGCCAAGGTGCGTGGCTGACCAACCCGGCGAAGTCGCCTTCAGCCGCTGCGTTGCCAGCGACACGCGCTCGCCACTTGGAGCCGTGTTCCACTGGTCGAACGTCACCAGCGGATTCACCTGACGATCGAAAGTGGAGATGGCCACCTGATCCGCCGCCGAAGTTTTCCGCAGGATCGATTCGACTTTGTCGCGCGCGTCCGACCAAAGATTCGCGCGGCGCATGCTGGCGCTAGTATCGACGAGAATCACGATTCGTTTCGGTGCTCCCGCATGCTGATCATTGCTGACAGTTTTCTTTATGAAGGGGCGCGCAAAGCCAACCGCCAGCAGACAAAGCACGAGGCAACGCAACGCGAGCAGAAGGATGTGTTCGAGTCGGCTGCGGCGTGTGAGACGCGGGGGCGAGGGGAGCAGGAACATCAGCGAACTGAAGATGGTCCGGTCCTTGGTCGTGCGCCGGATGAGATGAAATATCACCGGCAGCGCAATCGCCAGACCGCCGAGCAAAAAAAGTGGCGCGAGGAAACTCATACATGCCTTCTGGTTGCGTAGCGACCCACATGCTGGACCTGACGGCGGCGTTGCATTCGCTCCCGCACAAAGTCGAACAATGTGAGTTCGAGCGCGCGATCCGTTGGGAGACGATGGAACACAATGCCGAGCCGCTGGCAGGTCGCGCGCAACGTCGCGGTATGAGTTTCAAGCCTGCCCAGGTATTCCTTGCGAGCTGCAGTGGGATCGATGAAAAGGATGCGCCCGGATTCGATGTCTTCAAACATGGCGGATGGGCCGAACTCAAAAGCCAGTTCTGCCGGATCGAGGACTTGGAACAGAATCACTTCGTGCCCGCCGGCGGTAAGCGCAATGAGGTCCGCCTCCAGTCGTTCGATGGGCGCAAGAAAGTCGGAGAGCAACACAATCAGGCCGCGTTTGCGGACAATCTCCGCGATGCGCTTGAGGGGTGCCGCCAGATTCGTGTCTTTGCCGCCCGCGGGTTTTTCCAACGCGAGCATCAGGTGACGAAGATGTCCGGTGCGATGGCGAGCGGGCAGATAGTCGCGAATTTGCTCGTCGAATGTCAGCAGACCCACCGCGTCGCCTTGCAGGTAAAGGAAGTAGGCGAGCGTCGCGGCGAGCGTCGCGGCGTATTGGGCCTTGGAATATCCGCGCGAACCGTAGCTCATGGAGCGGCTATTGTCCACGAGCAGATGGCAACGGAGGTTGGTCTCGTCTTCAAACTTCTTGATGAAGTAGCGGTCGCTGCGGGCGAAGACGCGCCAGTCGAGATAGCGCGGATCATCGCCGGGCGTGTATTGGCGGTACTCGGTGAATTCGACGGAGAAACCGTGATAAGGGCTGCGATGAATGCCGTTCCAAAAACCCTCGACGACCACGCGCGCGCGCATTTCGAGATTGCGAATGCTCATCAACGCCTGCGGGTCAATCAGCGAGGCGGAGGGGAGAGACGAGGTGTTGGAGGTGGCTAACATGAGGAGCGGGTGAACGTGGCAAATAAACATTCAACATTCAACATCCAACGCCCAACATTCAAGGAGTTGCGACGCGCGCATCCATTCAATGTCCGGCATTCCCTGTTAAGCGTTGGATGTTGGATGTTGGATGTTGAATGTTTCATTGAATCGGAGGTTTGATCGTCTCCAAGAGCCGCTTGGTGACATTCTCCACGCTGACGCCTTCCGCTTCGGCGCGGTAATTGAGCAGAATGCGATGGCGAAGGACAGGGTAAGCGAGAGTTTGAATGTCCTCCACCGTCACGTGAGCACGGCCTTTCAGGAGCGCACGGGTCTTGGCGCCAAGCACAAGGAATTGTCCGGCGCGCGTGCCGGCACCCCAACTGGCCCATTCGTTGATGAACGGCGGCGTGCCGTCTTGATGCGGGCGCGAAGCCGCGGCAAGCTGCACGGCGTAGCGGACGATTTCCTCGGCGATGGGCACTTTGCGGACGATGTCGTGGAAACGCAGCACATCCCCGCCGGTGAACAGTGGTTCGATAAGGGCAGGCAGTTCCGATGTGGTGCGGGTAACGACAGTGACCTCGTCGTTCTCCGGCAGATAGTCCATGACGACATTGAACATGAAGCGATCGAGTTGCGCCTCGGGCAACGGATACGTGCCTTCCATCTCGATGGGATTCTGCGTGGCGAGCACGAAGAAGGGTTCTTCCAGTGCGTGGCGAACACCGGCGGCGGTGACCTGGTGTTCCTGCATCGCTTCGAGCAACGCGGCCTGGGTCTTCGGCGGCGTGCGATTGATTTCGTCGGCGAGGATGATGTTGGCAAACACCGGACCGCGCACAAAAACCATTCGCCGTCCATCGCCCGTGTCCTGCAAAATCTCTGTGCCGGTAATGTCCGCCGGCATGAGGTCGGGCGTGAACTGGATGCGCTGGAACTTGAGATGGAAAATCTGCGCGATGGATTTAACCAGAAGCGTCTTGGCCAGCCCCGGCGCGCCCGTGATCAAACAATGTCCGCCCGCGAAAAGAGCGATCAATAGCTGCTCGATCACGTCCTTCTGTCCGACGATGACCTTGCCGAGCTCCGCTTCGATCTGGGCGCGGCCGGTGGTGAGGCGCTCGACGGTTTCGCGCTGGGTCTGGATCGTTGGCGATACAGCTTCTTCGGGTTTGGCTTCTGTGAGAGTGCTCATTTAGTGTGTCATTACGTAATAGATTATGTTGATGCCGAGCGGATAGGAAATTTTCTCAGAAAACTTTTCGAAATACTCAAGGTCCTCGCCTTCACGTTCCCAACCGTCGCTGATGTCGCTGTTGTGGATGGCGATGATCATGAGGCGCTGTTTGTCGTCAAACCAGGCGCGGACGTGCATTTCCTCGGAGCCTTCGCCGCGAAAGACGCGTTGCAGACTCGACCCCGGATCGCGCGGATCATAGTCGCGATTCCAAAATTGCTTGGTCGGCACTTGAAGATTGTTCAGAGGGCCCTTGAGATCACAAACGCAATGGAACAACGGATGACCCATCGGCAGGTCGCTCCACGACCGGCCTGGTAACACGCGTTTCATCTGCGCTTCAAATCCGTTCCATTCCTGCGCGCCCCAAAAATCGTTCATGAAGAGGACGCCCCCATTGAGCAAGTATTTGCGCAGCGCGTCCACCTCCTCGTCCCGCAAACGCATGTAGCCCGCGTGCTCCATGTAAAGGAGGGGATAATCGGAAATAGACGGGTCGGTGAGCTTCAGCACACGACAGTCTGGATCAGTCTTGAACGAGGTCATCTGCTGGAGGCGGTGGGAAAGATTCAAGTCGGCGTCGGGGTAATCGACCCACCAGCCCAGCCAGCGCCAGCGTCCGTCCCCGCGCGATCTGGGACGCAGGTCAGATTTGAAAATGACGCGGGCGAAGGTGAACACGTCCTTCTCGAAGCCGGCGGCGTTGGTCCAATTGGGCGTGCCGGTACTGTGGGACATCGTTTCACGCGCGGTTCGAACCGTGTCTTCGTTGACCAACCCGCTGCCTTCCGTCCAGACATACGAGCCGCTTTCCTCGTAGTCAGCGCTTCGGAAACCGCTGCGACCCGCGCCGCGCCGGTATTGCGCGACACAAATGCCCGCTCCAATCGCGGCCACAGCGCCAACGAGAAAAATCTTTCGGCCGGTGTTCATCTAATGAGTCATGACGTAGAAGATGACGTTGATGCCGAGCGGATACGCGATCTTTTCCGAGAAGTGTTCAAAGAAGTACTGGTACTCGCCTTCGCGTTCCCAACCGTCGCCGTTGTCGGTGTTGTGGGTGGCCAACACCATCATGCGTCCCTTGTCATCAAAGATGGCGCGATGATGAACTTCGATGCATTCCTCGGCGTCGTGGTATTCCCAGGTGACATGTTGCGGATCATATTGGCTGCGCTCGCCCAGCCAGTAATTGGGGACCTGTCCTTTGGATTTTATCTCGAAGACACAATGATAAATTGGATGGTCGAGCGGCAGTTCAACGAAACTGCGACCTGGAAACACACGCTTCATTACGGCGTTCATCCCGGCCCACTGAGCTTCACCCCAGAAATCATCGAGCCAGAGAAATCCGCCGTTGAGCAAATACGCACGCAAGGCGTCGATTTCCGGGTCCGTGAGCGAGAGGCTGCCGGGTTCCACCATGTAGATGAAGGGGTAATCGACCAGTTCTTTTTCGGTCAACCAGAGGAAGCGGCCGTTCGGGTCGGTCTTCAACGAAGTCATTTGTTGCAAACGAAACGACAGGTTGAGGTCGCTGTCCGGGGCGTCCGTGGTCCACGGCCCGCCGCTGCTGTAAGGCTCGCGACCACGCTTGATCCGCACAAAGGTCCAAACATCCTTCTCGAATCCGGGCGCGTTTGTCCACACGGGTGTGCCAGTGCTATGCGTCGGCACCTCACGTGGAGTCCGGGTGTCATCAGGAATGTAGCTTTCGCCGCCGAACCCGCCCCAGTAACCACCTCGACTGCGACGCTGGGCAAGCACGGCGCCCAAGGCCAAGGCAAGAACGAAGAGTATCAGCCAAAACTTTTTCATGGCTTCAATTGAACTTTGGATTCAGACAGCGGGACACTGGCTTCTGATTGTAGCGACGCGCCATTGATTCGCAGCAGTAGCTTAAGGGCATCACGATAGCGCGGCGACTCTTCCAAAGCCTGTAAGACGTGACGGCGCGCCTCCGGGTCATGGACGCGATGGAGAGCCTGGGCCAGATGGAAATGCAATTCTGCCGGATCGGGTGGATCGAGTTGCAGCAAGGCGCGGTAAGCCGAGATGGTTGACTGTGGCGCATCGGTCTGCTCGCTGGCTTTTGCCAGGAAACGATAGGGCGGCGACACCAGCGGGTCCACCGCCAGAAAGCGTTCGGCATTTTCAGTGACCGCCGGCCAGTCTTGCACGGCGGTTCCCAATTCCATCAGGCGAAGATAGGCATCAATGGCCTCATTGTCTTGTTCCGCAAGCCGGGCGAGGACTAGGCGCTCTGCATTGGTCTCGCCCAACTCGCGATGCACGATCGCCAGCATACGATAGGCGCTGTCGGCACCGATTTGCGCTGGATAAAGCTGAATCAGTTTTTCCAACGGCGCCTTGGCTTGTTGAAATTTCTTCTCCTCGATGAGTCGTCTGGCTTGCTCGCTTAACGCGTAAAAAGTCGTGGGATGGCTGGCAATCCATTTCGTAAGTTCGACTTCGCCGTGTCGAGACGGAGAGCGAAAGCGAGGATCAATCTTAAATTGGTCCTTGGAATCAACCGATGCGTTTGTTTTCTGACCATCGTGCAGGGGAGGAACTGGCACGACAGCCCCAATTTCAACTGGCGCATCCTTTAAGTCCGGCTTTGCCCAGTCGAGACCGGGCGCGAGTTTGTCGGCCCGTTCACGGGCGAAAGCGGCGAATTCTTTTTCAATTTCTGCCATCGCCACGGTGTTTTTCTCGAGGGTCTGATTGATCTCTGCGCCGTCGCCCAAGTCGTGGAGAATCGACTTTAACTTGTCCAACCCAAACTGTTGAACAAGAAATTCCACGACGAGCGAAGATTCGTAATAGGCGAATTGAAGATGGTGCTCGGATGGTGCCGTCAAGAATGCGGCGCTCAGCTTCGACACCGGTGTCAAGTCCTCGCCCAGGATCATTTCACGGTAACGCGGCGTCAGGTGTTCTCCCCAACTCGGATTGGCCTGCCGCTCCTCGTAAACGGAAATGCCCTCGCTCAGCCAGCGCGGCATCTTGTTGCGCGTCATCTGGAGCGTGACGACGTGACAAAACTCGTGCCAGAGAACAGCCTGCCAGTTGACCGGATGTCCGGGATGCGCCGCCGGACTATTAGCAGTCACCACCGTGCCGAAGCAAACGCCGAGGTAGCCGGGGTTGCCCGGCATGCCGAAGGTGCGCACTGCAAAATCCTTTTGCTCGGGGAACACCTCAACCGTCGTGGGCCGCTTCGGTTCGAAACCGTATTTCGCGCTGAGGTTGCTGCGAGCTTGTTCCAGCAATGCCAGCACGCGCTGGCCGTACACTGCGGCTTCGTGACTGCCCATGCGGACGATGAAGTTCTGGTTGGTGAGCGTCGCAAACTTTCCCATCGTGTCGTGCAATGTCGTCAGATTGAAGGCTGCCACGTCATAGGCGTCGCGCTTTTGCACTTCTTCGGCGAGCTTCCAGCCGTCCGCTTCCTCGCCAAGTCGCAACAAGTCCTGAGCGAGTTGGGCCTTGGCGGGAAGATAGTTGGTGTCGAACTCCAAGGCTTGTCGCTGATGCGCCGAGCCTTCGGCAAAGCGATATTTCTCGGAGAGCTTTTTCCCGATCAAATGGTCCACGCGTGGATCCGTGGGCCAGAATTTCAGCGCGGTCGCTCTCGCATTCTTTTCGGTGTCGGGCTGGTTCTGGAGATGCGCGATCACGGCGCGGTAGGCCCAAGCCTCCGGCTGCCACGGGTTGATGGTCTTGATTCGATCCAGGAGTTTTCCAGCCTCGCCGTAATCTTCGGCGTCGATGTTGTGATCGGCCAGCAAGAGCAGGCTGCCGATATGATTGCTGTTGCGTTCCAACGCGGCTTCCAATGCATCAATCATGCGCGACTGGTCACTGGGCGCGAAAGCCTGTGCGAGACCGAAATAAAGGTCGGGATCCTCCGGCAGTTGCTTGAGACCCTCCTGAAATTTTTTCGCGGCGAGCGCGAAGTCATGTTTTTCCAGCGCCAGTTCGCCGCTCGCGAGATAGACGTCTCGCAATTTCGGGTCGGCTTTGCGCGCGGTTTCGAGGATTTTGTCCAACACGCGTTTCGGATCAGCGCCACCGAGGAGGGCCGCCTTGCCCAACACCACGAGACTCGCTGCGTCCCGGTAGCTGCCTTGGTAGGACGAAAACCGTTGCACAATTTCCTCCAGCAATTGTGCGGCTGCGTCGGGCTGGCCGTTGTGGAGGAATACGTCGCGTGCCTGCCACCGCAATCGAATGCTCTGTCGCTGTTGAGCCAGCGCGTTGGTGATCGCTGCCAGAGCCCGGGGATACTGGCCGGTTGTCAAAAGCGCTTGGCTCAACAAAATGTGCCAGTCTTCATCGTCCTCGCCATTCTTAATTGCTTTCCCCGCAAGCGCGATGCACTTGTCGTAATTCCCTGATAGAAACTGTTGTCGTGCCTCCTCCACGTCCGCTGCCGCCGCGGCTGTCGCAGCCTGGATCAGCAGCGTGCCGACAACCGCCAGGCACATCAGGGTGGCAACAGAGCGAATCATTCTTTTTGGGCTACTTGATTAATGCTCCACCTTAAGCCATGCCCATATCACGCGCAAGGAATTCGGCGCGACGATTGAGTTTGTTCTGCGTCGGAAACTCGCCTTGCGTGGGTGGTCCGCAGACGCAAACACCGCATTCGCCTTCAGCCTTGAAACGGTTCGGGCTTTCTTCTAGCGTCGCCGGATGCAACAACACGATGTAATTGTATCCTTCGATAACTGTGAGACGAGGACAAGGTCCGCTGTCTCAACGGGCCTGCTATTGCTCGCAATTTCCTGTCTGACCTCCGCCGTTGCGTCCGACTTCCCGACGCTGCAAGCGCGGCTGCAACAGACGCCGTTCAAGATCGCGTATGAAACCTACGTGGACAACAACTGGGAGATTTTCGTCATGAACGCCGACGGGTCCAATCCGGTGAACCTGACGCACACGCCTGACTTGAACGAGCATTATCCGCAAATTTCCCCAGACGGCACCAAGATCGCGTTTGCGGTGGACGAAGGGGAGGGCCGCGACGCCGTCCGCACCATTTACTACATGGATAGCGACGGGAAGAACCGGAAGAAAGTCGCCGACCACGCGCGGGAACAGTTCTGGAGCCCGGACGGAAAGACGATTGGGTTTCTGAAGCAGGAATACCCGAAATTCAACGTGATGGATTACTACACCACCGGGATTGAATACTTTGATCTGGCCAAGGGCACTATCACGGCGCATCCCAACAGTGAGCAAATCCACCATCTCTATAACCCATCTTTTTCGCAGGACGGTAAGTGGATTGTAGCTACCGTCCACGCCGGCATGGGGTTTGGCCATGCCATTCTGGCCATCGAAGCTTACGGCGATAAAATCTTTAATCTCGGGATTTCCGGCTGTCGGCCCTGTCTCAGTCCGGACGGCAAACAGATTGCGTGGGGGCCGGGCGATCACGAACTGGCGGCGGCGCCCATCGATCTGGACTCCAATCCGCCGAAGGTCGGTCCCAAGCGCGTGCGGATTTTCGATTCCAAGAACAAGATTTACCATGTGGACTGGTCGCCGGACAGCCGCTTTTTGAGTTTTAGCCGCGGGCCAGACGGGGAGGGTGACCTCACCAAACCGGGAACGTTCCAGGCCGCTTGCGAGATCGTCGGCGTTTATGCGAAAGGTTGGGACCTCTGCGCCGTCTCGGCGGAACACGATCACGTTTTCAGTTTCGCGACGGCGACCAACGGTGAGATTGCCGTGCTTACCACGAATGGCTTGAGCAACAAAGAATCCGCCTGGTTCCGCCCCAACCCAGCGACAAAGGCCGCACGATGAAACGCCTCAGATTCGTGGCTGCGTTGATTGTCGTGCCGACGATTTCGCTGATTCCCGTTCGGGCGCAATCAACCGAGCCGGTGGAGGTGGTCACGAAATCCGGCGTGGAGATGGTTTACCTGCCGGCAGGCGAGTTTCAAATGGGCACCAGTGACGGCAATCCCGATGAAGCACCGGTTCATAAGGTAAAAATCTCCGGACTGCTCATGGACAAGTTCGAGGTCACTCAGGAGATGTTTGCCAAAGTGCAGTTACCGAATCCTTCTCATTGGCAGGATCATCCCAGAAACCCGGTCGAACGAGTGCGCTGGCGCGACGCGAAACAGTATTGCAATGAACGGTCGCGGCTCGAAGGGTTGAGCCTTTGTTACAATGAGAAAACCGAAGGCTGGGACTGCAATTATGACGCTACTGGGTACCGGCTTCCGACAGAGGCGGAGTGGGAATATGCCTGTCGTGCCGGCACGACCGGTCCATTTGATTTCGGTTCGGAAGACAAGCTGCGCCAATACGCCTGGTTTGATCGAGACGCCGCTGCGCGCACGCACGTGGTCGGCACGAAACGGCCGAATCGCTGGGGATTGTATGATCTTCACGGCAACGTCTCCGAATGGTGTGAAGATGTTTATAGCCCGGGCTATTACCGCGAAAGTCCGGGCGCGGATCCAAAAGGTCCACCAAGTCCCGGCAAGGACGTGAAACGCGTTCTGCGCGGTGGTTCCTGGAAGTCCTCCGCGGCAATGTGCCGCGCCTCATTCCGCCAGGGTGAGCGGACCGGGAACACAGACGCTTGCTTCTCCACGGATTTTTGCGGGTTTCGTTGTGTTCGGCGAATTGCGCCAGACGAGTTGTCGAAATTGCGCAGCAGGCCCAAGTCGTAACGATGCAGACCGACGAACTCCTCGGCCTCCCCATGAGCCTCGTTGCAGCGGACGTGAGTCCGCTCGATCTGAATTCGATGAAAGTTAGAGCCGACTCACGTCGGCTGCCACGGTCCGGTGGTACATTGCGCGAACTTTGTAGAGGGATTCTCCCTCCGTCGGAAGGGGGAAGGATCGGAATCGACAACTTCGTTCTGAATTAGTGTCGCACTCGTCGCACGCGTATGCTTTTTCATACCTGGCCGTTCCTGCTCTTCTTGCTCGTCGTGTTGCCGGTCTTCTTCGCGTTGCGGAAGACACGGTTCTGGATTCACTGGTTGATGGTGGCCTCTTACTTTTTTTACGGCTGGTGGAATCCCTACTACCTGGTCTTGGTGGTTTATTCGACCGCGCTGGATTTTTTTCTGGTCGCGTTGATGGATCATTGTCCACGTGAAGGCAAACGTGTGGACGTAATCGCCCGGCTGACGCAGTTGCGTTTCGACGATCAAACACTCAAGTACGCATTCTTGGGCGCGTCCTCGGCAACAGTGAGCGTGATCGTCATCGCATTTCTCGGCCCGCCAACGCTTCGCTTCACGATGGCCATTCTCGCTTTGATCCTTTTCCTCATGGCTACCGGTGCGCTGTTCAGCAGCCGTCGAATATGGCTGTTCATCAGTGTTTTCAACAATCTGGCCTTGCTGCTGTTCTTCAAATACGCCCGGTTCGTCATAGAGAACCTCAACCTGGCTTTTGCCTCGGCGCACATGACGGTGCGGTTGCCCGATCCCTCCACCATGATGCCGTTCGGCTTTGCCTACATTCTGCCGGTCGGCATTTCGTTTTTCACGTTTCAATCCCTGAGCTACACAATCGATTTTTATTTCGGCAAGGCGCAACGCGAGCGCAGTTTCTTCCGGTTCGCCGCGTTCGTGTGCTTCTTTCCCCAACTCATGGCCGGCCCGATTGAACGGGCGCGGCATCTGTTACCGCAGTTTCATCACTTTCCCGCCATCCGATTGCAGAACCTCACGGACGGGATGTCGCTGTTCATCGTGGGGTTGTTCAAGAAACTGGCGCTGGCCAATTACCTCTCGCTGTATGTGGAGCGGGTCTATGACAACCCCAAGGCGTTCGACGCGCCCGCGCTGATTCTGGCAACGTTCGCATTCGGCTGGCAGATTTTTTTCGACTTCAGCGGTTACACCGACATGGCGCGAGGGGTGGCGCGAATTCTGGGTTTTAATTTGATTCTGAATTTCAACAATCCGTATCTCGCGACGGGTCTGGGCGATTTCTGGTCGCGCTGGCACATCAGCCTCTCAACCTGGTTTCGCGATTACGTTTATGTTCCGCTGGGCGGCAACCGCCACGGCAAATTCCAGACTTATCGCAACCTCTTCATCACGTTTCTCATCTCGGGCATCTGGCACGGTGCCGCGTGGACGTTCGCGATTTGGGGGATGCTCCATGCGGCGGGCGTGATGTTGACCCGTGAATTGGAACGGTCGGCTTGGTATCGAGAGCGAATGCCGAAGTTGATCAAACAACTCGGAGTGTTCGCGTTTGTCAGTTTCGCCTGGATTTTTTTCCGCGCCGAAACGCTGGCGGATGCATCGCTCATTGTGCATCGGATTTTTTCAGCCGCCTGGCGGAATCCTGAATGCCCGGCCTTGATGCTGGGTCTGGTCGGCGTGGTGTGGCTTTATCAATTCCTTTACGAATCGTCGGTTCGCGCGTTTCTGCAACAGGGGCTTGTCCGGGTAAGTGTCGTAGTAGCCATGGTGGTTTATATGTGCCTGTGCTCTGCGGGCGGCGGAAACTTCATCTACTTTCAATTCTGACCCATGCGAAACGATCTGCCGGAAGTTCCATTTGGAGTCAACGAAGTGCGGCTGAATGCGCGCCAGTGGGTCATCGCCATTATTGTGCTGACGTTCATCATTCTCTTGACGCCGCACCTGTGGAAGAAGGTAGAACGATTCAAAATCGATCCCGACTATCGAATCCCCTACGCGCTTAGCAAGGATTACTGGCTCTTCGAACGACGGCTCGAAAAAATCGCCGACCCGAACCAAATCATTGTGCTTGGTGACTCGGTCGTGTGGGGGGAATACGTCCTGCCGAACGGGACGTTGTCGCACTTTTTGAATGAAGCGGCGGGATCAACCAACCGGTTCATCAACGGCGGCGTAAATGGGCTGTTCCCACTCGCGCTTGAAGGACTGGTCAGGTATTACGGAGACACGTTGCGCGACCGGAAGATTATCCTGCACTGCAACCTGCTTTGGATGAGCAGCCCGAAGGCGGATCTTCAAATCCCGCAGGAGGAGACCTTCAATCATCAGCAATTGGTGCCGCAATTCCGTCCGCGCGTTCCTTGCTACAAAGCCAGTGTGGCGGAACGATTGAACATTGTCGTCGATCGGGAAGTCCGCTTTCTCGGTTGGGTGGATCATTTGCAGAGCGCTTATTTCGATGGAAAAAGCATCTTGAACTGGACGCTGGCAGACGACGCGGGAGACCCTCCGCACTATCCCAACACTTACAAGAATCCGTTTGCTCAAATCACTTTTGAAGTGCCGACCACGCCCGCCAGCGATCCGTTGCGCGGCCCGCAAAGCCCGCGGCATAAAGCCTGGGATGCGAGAGGTCCGGCGGTCCAGAGTTTTGAATGGGTCGATCTGAACACGTCGCTTCAATGGGGCGCGTTTCAACGGTTGGTGCAGCAGCTTCTCAACCATCACAATCAACTCCTGATCATCCTCGGGCCGTTTAACGAGCACATGATCGCACCGGACAATCTCGCGGCGTACCAAGCCCTGTGTGATGCGGTCGCCGACTGGTTGGCGAAAAACAAAGTGACGCACCTCGTCCCGAAGGTCTTGCCAAGTGGGCTGTATGCCGACGCCAGCCACCCTTTGACGCAGGGCTATGAACGGTTGTCCAAAGAGATCTATCGTGAGGAAGTGTTTCAAGCATGGCTGAAAAGCTCGCGCGAGACAGCGGCCTCGCGACACTGAGCGAGCGCCTGACTTTTCCACGGCCGAACTGTTACTCGGTTACTCGACGCGAGAGGGTGAACAGAATCGCGCAAAGCAGGACGAACATCATCAAAATCGAATAGATTTGGAACGGGAAATCGAAGCGCGCATGGATCAAACATCCCGCCAGTGACAACCAAAGCAGCGAGGTGAACGTCCACCGGATCGGAATGCCCGTGGGCAAAAACCAACGCGCGAGCACCAGCAATAGCGCCGCCATGATGAAACCGCTGCCCAGCCAGCCAAAGGTTATCCGTATTTCCAGCCAGTCATTGTGCAGTTCGGCCGGCCAGAATTCCTCCTCGGACGCGCGGTAAAGCTGGAAGACCGGTTCGAACGCACCTGGGCCAATGCCGAACAAAGGATAGTCTCGAGCGATGCCAGCCGCCGTTTCGTAAATGTGCTCCCGACTAGTCAAGCCCGTATCGAAATCCCGCATTCGCTCGGCTAACTTGTCTCCTCCGAGGTAAGTGCCCAACCCCAATATGGCGATGAAAAACAATACGAGCGCGAATCGGGTGCTCGGGTGGCGTCGTCGCCAGGCAAACAACAAGATACACGCTGCCGCCAGGATCATGACCACCGCCACGAGGGCGCCACCCCGGCTGGCGGACATGATCGGGCACGCTGCCATGACCAGGACGCACGGAAGCAGTACGTGATGACGCCGTCGGGTTCGGTTGACAGACGCCCTTAGCTGACTCCGGGCTTCACGGCGCAGGACCCACCACAACCCCAGAGCAACGGGCCAGACCAGATTGAAGTATTGCGCCGCATTCGCGCGGTAGGCATACGGTCCAAACTGCGATTCCGCGCTCTTGTTCATGTGGGTCGGCATGAACCACAACAGTTTGTTTGTGTCTGAAAGCCGCTGGCAGATTCCTTCCGCACCGAGCAATGCGCCGTTAATGCTCACAACCCAAAGCAGCCGTCGAAGTCGTTCTGGCAGTAGCGGGGTCAGGTCGCAGTCGCCAGCTTGAATGCGGCTGGTGCGTTCTTCTGCTGCAGTTTTGCCAAGCAGCCAGTCGCGCACCGACCAAAAAAAACTGGCGAGCGCCAGAACGTTGAAAAAAAGTTGCCAGGTGCGCCGGCTGTCATAACTGTGCGGCAACCAGGCAATGTAAGAGCGGTAGCGGAAGTCCATGCGCCAGGGATCATAAGTGGAACGCGCGTTGAGTGCGGCAGTCAGGCAATAACCCAGAATCAACAGCGTGAGCAACGCCAGCCCCGCGGCGATGATTGTGACGGCCTTGTTTTTTTCGCATCCTGTATTTGACCCGTGCGTTTGAACTGGCCGCATGAAGGGCGAACCGCCGCGCTCCCGGCGAAGCGCGAACTTGCTGATCAACAGGATTCCCAGTGCAAAGCCGCAAGCATTCATGGCCCAGATCGACCACGGCTGCGTCGTTCCGAAAGCCCAAGGGCTGGATACAACCATGAAATATATCAGCGCCTCGGACACTCGATCGCAGGCGTGATAGGCCAGGAGCGCGCGCAGGGTCATTGGGCGCCTGGGGGAACTGGCCGCGCTCGAGGTTGAAACCGGGGCGCGAGACCCACCCGTGAGATCGTTGCGGGCTGGTGGTTCCATTGATGCGGCAATTCAACAATGTGGACGGCTAATCCTCAAGTTTGATTTCGACCCGGGAGGGCCACCCGTCTGAAACGCATAAAAGCCTTGTGAACAGGGCGTTTGCACCTGCAATCCTGGGAAAAAAAATAATGTGAAATTTAGTTGACAACTTGGGCAGGGTCACTAGGGTAGGTTCAACTCGAAATCAACGATGGACGGAGTTCTATATGAGATCAAAATCCAACCTTTCACATTTCTTCGCAGTGGCCGTAGCGGCATTCACGATGGTGCCGTTGGCGCAGGCTGAATTGGTTTATGACAACTCAGTGAACGATCAAAGCACACGGTTCAACCCGGGCACGATCGAGGTGGGCGACGAGATCGCCCTGGCCGGCACTGGACGAATCATCACGGACTTCACCTTCCAGTATTGGGGTACAAACTTTACGGGCGGAGAAAACGCGCGCGTGCGTTTTTATGCGAACGACGGCACAGCTTCACCGTCCGGTGCGCTCATGCCGGGCACCTTGCTTTTTGACAGCGGTCCCTTCATAATCGCGGACACAGCGCGATCGACACTGACTTTCACTGACTTCAGTCTCCTCGGCGGCAATCTTACGCCTTTGACGGGTCCACTTCCCGACAATTTCACCTGGTCGGTGCAGTTCAGTTTGCTGGCACCCGGCGCAACAGCGGGCGTGGATCTTTACAGTCCGCAAGCCGTTGGCGATAGCTTTGACGACTATTGGGACCACACCACGGCCGGGCCCACCGGGTGGACGCTACGCACAAACAACACCGCGCCATTCACACCGTACGATTTCGCGGCGCGCATCAATGCGGTGCCGGAGCCGACAACGTTGTGGCTCGCCATCTTTGGCGGTCTGGCGTTGCTGGGGATTCGACTTCATTATTCGCGGTCGTAAGTTTGTTGCACAATTTGGAAGAGGCGCGGCGCAGTGCCGCGCCTTTTTTCTTTTGGCAGACAAACTCGCGCGCGCGCGGGTCAAGGCGGTGAGTAGGCGCGGTAGAAGCGGTAGGGCACGTTCGCTACGGAAGAATTCGTGTAATCGAAGCGGCCCGCCGATAGATTGGTGGTCAGGAGCGACACCCAGTTTGCCAGATTCGTTGAGGCTTGGATCACGAACCCCTGCGGCGCGGTTCCAGTGACCGTCAGACGAAACCGGCCTTCCGGCAAAAATAACGCCTCACTCAAACCAAGTTGATTAATGCTGACACTGACGTACCAGTTGTTCGTACCACGAAGCAGGTTAACGGGGTCGTTACGAACCAGAGGAGTAGGGTCATTTACCACGGCACGAATCACGTGGGTGCCGTCGCCGACCGAAGTCGGGGGAAATTCGAAGCTTGGATTTGTCGCCCCGCTTATTGTCACGCCGTTGGTGTACCACTGGATGGTCAGATCATGCGTGGCAGGTTGCATGGGCGTGACGCTGAACGCCACGGTCTGCGTGCTGAAGATCGAAAAGTTTGTGGCGGCAGGGGAAAAGGAGTCGAGGGTGCGGACGCGGTTGGTTTTGTAAATGGAGAGGACGAGTTGTTCGGTGCAAACCTCGCAGAAGGGAACGAAGAGGTGGTTCATCTTGCAGTCAAGCCTGGGTCGATACCAGCCGTTGGTCTGATACTGAGCGCCTTGGAACAAGCCGACCAGGTCGGAGTTGGTCGGATCGTCGGGTGTGGGCAGTGGGGTGTTGGTGAGAATCCACGTTGTCCACCGGATCTGAGCGCGATTGGTTTGGGTGGTGGCGTTGGGCATTTCTACGGGCGTGAATCCGGGGTAGGCAGTGTTGTATTCATCGGCCAGGCCGCCGATCATGTGGCCGGATTCATGCACGACGATTTCTGGTCCGTAGGAAGGGTTGATTGAAGTGATCGCAAGGGGCAGGGGATCGCCCGGCGTTGGCGGCTGTCCGGAGCCGCCGGGTTCCGGATGGTTTACCAACAGAATGACGAAATCATATTGCGGCATCAAATTGGTCAGCAGGGTCTGGACTTTGCCTTTGCCTTGGCTGTAATCGTTGCTCCCGTAAACTGTGCTGCCATTCGTCCAGGCGTTTGGCGGAATGGTAATGAGAAGTGAATTATTGTAGCTCTGATACATGCTGTTGAAGTAAGTGTTCTTGAATTCTCCGCTGACAGGATGATCCGAGCCGGATTCCACGGACGCGATGGAGATGGCGAAGGCGTTGAAGTAATTCGAGTATTCTTGAAAGGGCTGGGCCGCGAACAGATTGCTCACGGTATTGACGGCGTCCACGAGAAACTGCGCGAGTTGATTGCTTTGGTAACCCTCGGAAAGGACAACGATGTTGAGTCGCTGGCTCGCTGGCCCGTTGGTGAAAATTGTCGAGAGCGTTCCTTGACCAAAGATTCGAGCGAACGGGAAAGCCAGCAGCAGCAGCGCGAGGACAACTCCATTTCCTTGCACCCGACGAAAGCGAGCAATGGAACAGCCTCTTGTCATACCTGGGAACCTCTAGTCAGGCCGTCACGGAAACGTGAGTCGGAAGAAACGCTTTTCAGAGTCGGTGGACAACGTCACCACGTTTTGACCGCTCATGACGACGGGCGTGTTGGTCACCTCCGCCCACACAATTGGCGGAGAAAGATTGGTGGTCTGTTGCAGGCCGAAGCCATTGGCTGTGTTCGTCCAGGAGAGAGTGAACTGATGGGTCGTGTTGGAGAGGGTTGCCGTCAATCCTGGTTGGGGCGCGGCGGAAAGGCCCAAAGAGAATTCCGAGGTGTTATTGGAGGGATCAGTTGCGGTCGCGGTGATGAGTTGACCGACGGGCACGGTCATCGGCAAGGCGACGGTGAAGTTCTGCGTGCAACTTCCACCCGTGGTCACGTAAGCGTCTCCCAAAAATGTCTGCCCCTCGCCGTACCCTGACGGTTCAACGAGGGTGTTGGCGTAAAACTGCAAGAGGTAGGTCGTATTCGCCACGCTGTTCAGCGTGCCCCGCACCCAGGTGCCGTTGCCCGTGTAAACCGCACTTAAGACAGGAAAATTTTGTTTCTGATTGGCGCCGGTGTCCGTGTCGCAAGCGTCATTGGCGGTGACTCCGTCCGTGCTCACATCAATGCCCAGACCATTGACGGCTGACCCGCCGTTCCCGAAGATCGAATTGCCACGGACAAGATTCGCGGTGCAGCCATCGCGGATACGCACACCGTCATAGGCGCCGGAAATGGCGTAGGCGATGACGTTGGCTTCGCCGGGCGACGCGCCGCCGATGAGGTTGCCGCTGGACGTGTTCGCGATTTCCACTCCGTGTTGTCCGTTTCCAAGGGCGTTGAGGCCGTCGGCGCGGGTGCCGATGAGATTGCCAATCACCTGGTTTCCATTCGCACCTGGGTCGCCGATGGCAACGCCGACGAGAGCGTTGCCCGAAATCAGGTTGCCGGCGCCGGCACCGCCGACCTGATTCGATGACGCACCCGTGATATAAACCCCACCAAGCCCATTTCCGAGCGCGCTGCTTCCCGTCACATCAGTGCCGATGTAATTGCCTGCGATCACATTCCCCGTAGCGGTCGGCCGGACCACGTAAATGCCGGTGCCCGCGTTGGCTGAAATGACGTTGCGCGCGGTGCTGGTCGTTCCGCCGACGGTATTGTCGGGCGCATTGTCAAGGCCGAGACCCATGTTGGAATTACCCAAGGGGGCTGTCCCGGTGACGTCGGTGCCGATGTAGTTGCCTTGGACGACGTTGTTGGAAGCGATTAAGCCTAAAAAATAAATCCCGCTGTTGGTGTTAGCCGACACAATATTTCGACTGGTGGCGACGCTGCCGCCAATTGAATTGCCGAAGGCTTCGACCCGAAGGCCCGCAGCGCCATTGCCCAAACGCCGCGTGCCGGTGAGGTCGGTCCCGATAAAATTCCCCTGCACCACGTTGCCCTGACAATTCGCATCCGCCAGGTAGATGCCGTTTTGAAGGTTCCCTGAAATCACATTCCCAGCCCCCGGTACGGCACCGCCGATGAAGTTGTTCGAGACGCCGGAAATGAAGATGCCATTATTCATGTTACCCAGGGTGTTTGTTCCGTTCACGTCCGTGCCAATGAGATTCCCCTGCACCACGTTGGTGCTGGCGCTGGAACTGTCAATGGACACGCCGCTAAGTTGGTTGCCGGAAATAAGGTTCCCGGCGCCGGTCAGCGCTCCACCAACAGCGTTGCCAGAGGCATTGAAAATCTCGACGCCGCTGTAGGCGTTGGCCAGTTTGTTCGTGCCGTTGACATCCGTGCCGATGAAATTTCCCTGGATCTGGTTGGCCGTTGCACCGCCGGTATTGAGGAGCACGCCGCGGCCGCCGTTGCCGGAAATGACATTGCGCAGCGTCGGGTTGGTGCCGCCGATCACATTTCCCGTGCCGCCGGAAATCGTCACGCCATCGGCAGTGTTGCTGATGGCGGCGGTCCCGTTGACATCGGTGCCGATGAAGTTGCCCTGAATGAGGTTGGTCGTTGAGCCAGGATTCAAATAAACCCCACTCTGCAAATTGCCGGAGATGATGTTCCGCGCGGCAACACCGCTCCCACCGATTTGATTCCCCCTGCCACCGGAAATGGCGATGCCGTTTTGCGCGTTGCCCAGACGCTTGGTGCCGGTGACATCGGTGCCGATGAGATTTCCCTGGATTTGATTTCCGACGGCGGTCGCGTTCAGGAGGAAGATGCCATGCTTGTTGCTGCCGGAAATCAGGTTGCGGTTCGTGATGTCAATGCCGCCCACCAGATTGCTGGCGGACAGAATCGTGATCCCGCCAAACCCGCTGGCGGTATTGCCGTTGCCCAGCGAGTTGGTCCCATAAACCCCAGTACCAATGAAATTTCCATGGATGACATTGCCGCCGTAGGTTTCGATTCGGATTCCTTCTCTTGCGAATTGGTCAATCGCCAACCCTCTGACCACGCAATTGGGCGCGAGCAGGTAAAGCCCGCTGGCACTGCTGCCGGCCAGGAGGCCGTTCAATTCGATGAGCGGTTGACCGGCATACCCGATTTGCGTCGTCCCATCGATCCTCACAGTTTCGGTGATGGACGGCAGTTGAGCGACCAGATTGATGGTGAAGGGTCCGGCACCCGGAAGGTTGAAGACCACGTCGCTCCCTGGATTAGCGTTGGCGTCGAGGATCGCCTGCCGCAGCGACCCGGGAGGTGGGGAGACATTATTGTCATTGGCGTTGGTGACGGTTAGCGTTGACGCTTGAATCGAAAAAAAAACCGTCCCGATTCCGACACAGGCACAAGCAAGCCAGATTTTGGCCCAACGGGACGGGGTTCCGCGCATACCTTGCATTTGAGGCGGCAATCTAGCACAAATTGCAGTCGTCGCAAGCACGAAGAACGTTCCAGAGAACGGCGACATTTGGGGATCGGTTCAATCAACCCGGAATGTGCCTTCAAAACTAATTCAAAAAGAAGATTGACAGAGACTGGGCGCACTGCTAGACAGTGATCATTGATAGTAGGCCAACTCAAACCTCTTATGAAACTCAACTCATTTACCTCGCTGGTGGTCGTGGGCACGACTCTGTGTTTTCTCGGCGGACCCGCATTTGCCGGGAAGACGCCGCAATTGGATTCGTTCAGAAAAGAATTGAAAAGCGTACCGGTGCCTGAAATGGGCGCCAAAGCCGCTCGACTGGTAGCGGAGGCAAAAGCCGACGTGCGTGAATCAACCGCGCTCGCGGTCGTCTCCGCAGCAATCGAGTTGAAGCCGGTGGCCGCAATTGCAGTCGTCAGTGCCATCTCGCGCGAGAATCCCGACGTCGCGCCCGCCACTGCAGCGCGCGCGGCGGGTCTGCTGCCGAAAGATGCGGCTGCCATCGCAAAAGCTGCGGCCGGTGCCGCACCAGCACAGGCGGCCAAGATTGTTCTGGCGGTCTGTAAGGCAGTGCCCGCAAAGTATGCCGCCGTGGCGACCGCCGTGTCGCAAGCGGTGCCGTATGCCAGCAAGGAAATCGTGGAGGCAGTTACAACCGCGTTGCCATCCCTGAAACCCTTTGTCGAACGCGCCGACACGAACTTGGCCGGTCGCAGTAAATCCGTCGGCAGCATCATGGCCCAAACAGAAAGTTTGGTCGCATATACAGCGCAATTGACGGGCACCACCTCGGAAAAAATCATCACGTCCCCGACTTCAAACCCAATCCTGCTCTCCGGCGCTCCAAGTCCGCAGGGGCCTGTTCTTGCTGCCTTGCCCCCGCCAACTGTTGGTCCGCCGTTCACGCCTTTGGGCGGAACCCCGACGGAGTTGAACCGGACGAATACCGGCCAGATTCCGCCCGGCGGGGTGCGTTACTCCAGCCCATGACGCTGTGTGGATTTTCAATAGAGGCCCGTTTTTTCACGAAACGGGCCTTCGTATTTTGCAGAGCGAGTGTTTGAAAACTCCAACGTGCGCTGGACGACGGTAGCGACCGGCATCCGCGACTGACCCGGCGCCAGGGCGCCTTAGCTGACGGGACGCCCGACGCTACTACAACAGCTAGGACGCCCATGGTTCGCTGGATCTTGCCTTCGGCAACTCCGTCCCGACCACGAGCATTTTTTCCTATGCGGGACTCTCGACTGAGAGTATCCTCGTGGACAACGTAGCCATGCGCGCAGGCAAAAAGATTCAGTGGACTGGCGCCGACCTGTAGTTGACCAAGCAGCCGGAAACCAGCCAGTTTGTTCGCACTGAATAACGCATCGGCTGGTTGATGCAAACAAACACATGATCCTCTAAACGAAAGGAACAAAATGAACATCAAACCGGTGAACACAAAATCTGTTATTGCAACGGGAGTGCTGCTGAGCATTTTCGCTGTCCAGTCCAACCTTCGCGCCGAAGACTTCGCGCCGGACAAAGAGGGATTCATTCGGGACTGGCTGATGCTGGCGCCCATCCAGTTGGCGTCAGATGCCGAAGGCGGGGCGGCCATCGAAAAGAATCAGATTCCCGACGAAGGACAAGTGAAGCCCAAAGCGGGAGACAAAGTGACCGTGAGCGGCAAGGAATTGACCTGGAAGAAAGTCAAAGCCAGCGATTACACTCTGGACCTCAACGCGATTCTCAAGGAGCAGACGGAGAAGACGGTCGGCTACGCTGTTTGTTACGTTCGAACGGAAGAAGAGCGGAAGGATTTGCAGTTGAAGATGGGCAGCAACGACCAGGGAAAAGTCTATCTCAACGGGAAGCTCCTTCTAAAAACCTCCGAGCCGCGCCCGCTGCAACAGGACGAGGACGTCGCCCGCAACCTTACGCTGAACAAAGGTGTGAACGTGGTGGTTTTCAAAATCTTCAACGAAGGCGGAAGTGATTGGCAGGGCTGTCTGCGTTTCACTGACGCGAAAGGCAAGGCCGTCACGGACATCGTCATCCGGCTGGAGCCGTAAAGCAGGTCGAGATTTTGTCAGCGGCGAATGGCCGCTGGCAAATGAGCGGTGAAGACGTTGATTTGCGGGTGGGCGTGAGGACTAGTTTGATTTGTTCGTGTTCCCGTTCTTCGGCGCGGGAAGGCCGTATCGTAATCGAGAATTCTCCTCCGCGCTTGATCCTCGCGGCGATGCCGGCGGACGTAGGGTTGCCATGCGCTCTTCATCGGCCTTGTTTTCTGCCGCCGTTGCAGGCTGCGGCCAGACCCAATCGCGACCAAGTTGCCAGGCTCGCGATTTGGAATCACCCGGCAATCTTGGATCGCCGCCATCGTCGTTACCATCCTCGCCGATTGAGTAGAGCAAGAATGTTCCGTCCGCGTTGAGCCGATAACGCAAGGGCTGGCCGTCCACGGGGTCGAGCGGAACGGTGGAAATAAACTCCGGCACGAGCGCGATTAAGTCCGGCGGATAAGTTCCGCGGCGCATTTGATACCGCTTCAACGCAATGGCCGTCACCGCCAATCGCTGTTCAGCTTCGACAGTCAGAACTCTTTGAAGAGACTTGGCGGTTGCCCGCGCCCCGCCAGCAAAGATTCGACGCATGTCCATATCATCAACATCCATCTTGTGTCCCAACTCTTCTTTCCACGCCGGATCGAGTTTCGCCAACGCGCTTTTTTGTTGTTGAAGCGCCGGGTAAAACGAGTGGTTTGTTTGGACAAGGCGGACGGCGTTCAGTTGCGCTTGATAAATCTTGAGTGCGTGCAACTCGTCCGTGAAGGACCAAGAGAAACGCCACATCGTCAATTCAGCCGTAGTTTTTGCGAGGGATTGAAACCAATCCAAACCTTTCGCCCGGGAATAGACCAAACCACTTCTGAAATTACGATACGCCGCGCTTGATTTTTTTAGATCAGCAATAGTCATTTCTGCCATCGCACGCTCCATCAACATCGCGCTTTCTTCGGCACGAATGAATTCCAAGTCTGACCAACCACGCCCCAATGCAGTGAGTTGCTTATCGGTGACTTTGGGTGACTGCAATAGCTCCCAGTTGGCGCTCCAGGCAATGTGCGCGATCGCAACCCGCACGAGTTGGGAATCAGGATTGGCTCGTCTCGCAAGCCTTTTACGAGAGCAAGCATGGCGAGTACGTTGGTCGTAGCTGATGCGACCTCGTCGCGATGTAAATCGCAAGTTGTAGCAGCGGACAAACGTTTCGCGGACTTTCTCATCGGCGCAAGATGAGGCAAAGGAAGAGATCCACCTTTTTTGTAATCAAGTTGAAAATCAAATGCAGGACGATCAATAATTTGCTGGAGCAATTGCAGCGCCTCGTTTTCGTTGGCGAGCGCGGCTTCAACTTCCTCCCACGAATTTGTGTTCTCCGTGCTCCGGATATTCGGTTGCATCCAGCCAATCATTGCCTTACCCGGTGCGACCATGCGCATGGCGGGCGGAGGATTGCGATCCAACAAGTCCTGATTGGTATTCAGAAGCGATGCGGCCTGCTGAAAAATGGGGGCGCTGTTTTGTTCTGGTCGTACAGGTGGTGGAACAAGTTGCGACATCTCTAGCGGCTCGCCGTTGGCCTTAAGTTCAGCGACATAGATATTAACAGCGACGCGCAAATGTCGGTGGTAAAGATAGGGAATGAGAACCGCCACGCCCAACACCACGACAATGGCGCATAAGATTTTGCGGCGCTGGCTCATGCTTTCAAGAAGAACCCTCGCTGCTTTTCACTGATCGGCGCGCCGAGTTTTTCGAGGACTTGCAGCATATCTTCCCAGACTTTGCGCTTTTCACTCAATGCCTGGTTGCGCAACAGGTAAGCCGGATGATACGTCGGCATGAGCGGCGTGCCGCGATACGTCTGCCATTGGCCGCGAAGTTTCGTGATGCCGACAGTTTTGCCAAGCAGTCCTTCAATGGCGGTTCCGCCCAGCGCGACAATCACTCTGGGCCGGATCAAATCAATCTGCTCGTGCAGATACGAAATGCAGGTCTGCATTTCTTCCGGCGTCGGCTTGCGATTGCCGGCGCTTTGGCCGGGCGTGTCAGGACGGCATTTCAGAATGTTGCCGATATAGACCTCGCTCCGCCGCAACCCCATCGTCTCAATGATCTTTGTGAGCAACTGACCCGCCTTGCCGACAAACGGTTCGCCTTGCTCATCTTCGTCCGCGCCGGGCGCTTCACCGACGAACATCAGCGGCGAATTGATGTCACCGACGCCGAAGACCACGGTCTTCCGCGAAGCAGCGAGATGCGGACATTTCACGCAGACCATCGCACGCTGGCGCAACTCGGCGAACGCGGCGGCCTTCTCGGCCGGCGATTTCGGATTTGCGATTTGCGATTGAGAATCGCTGGACAATTCGAGCGACAGTTCGGCGGCGGACGGTGCGGACTTGGGAAGTTCCGGCTGCCGCTGGCCGGCTTCTGACCGCGCGGGTTCGGTTGAGGATGCTACGCGGGCCGGCGCGGGTTTTGGTGGCGGCTGCGACAAGGCGCGCAGCGTTTCTGGTGACACGGGGACGTGGCGGACGCCGCGCGATTTCAGTTCCTCCAGATGTTGAATCGTGGCGTCGAGAAGTTGATCGTAGTCGCTGGACACAACTGCATCTTAGCGCGAGCAAGAAAGTGCGCACGAAAAATTTTGCCGGCCACGCGCTCAGGCAATCAGCTTCTCCACCACTTCGCCGGCAACGTCCGTCAGCCGGAAGTCGCGGCCTTGGAAACGATACGTCAGCTTCGTATGGTCGAAGCCAAGCAAGCGCAGGATGGTCGCGTGCAGATCATTGACGTGCACCTTGTCGGTCGTGGCGTTGAAACCGAATTCGTCCGATTCACCGATGGTAACGCCCGGCTTGATGCCGCCGCCCGCCAGCCACATGGTGAAGCAATTCGGATGATGGTCGCGACCGTCGTTGCCACCCTGGACCATCGGCGTGCGACCGAACTCGCCGCCCCAAATGACGAGCGTGTCGTCGAGCATCCCGCGTTGTTTGAGGTCTCTGAGGAGTGCGGCGCAGGGACGGTCCGTGTCGCGACAGTTTTTCTTCAGGTCGGCGACGAGGTTGCCGTGCTGGTCCCAGGCTTCATGGAAAATTTCGACGAAACGCACGCCGCTTTCAACGAGGCGGCGCGCGAGGAGGCAGGCGTTCGCGAAAGTGCCTTTGCCCGGTTCGGCGCCATACATTTCTATCGTCTGCTTCGATTCCTTGGTGATGTCCATCAGGTCGGGTGCGGTGAGTTGCATCCGATACGCCAGTTCGAAGGAGTTGATGCGCGTGGCGATCTCCGGATCACCGACGACATCGAGATGCTTTTGATTCAGCCGCTTGATGCTGTCGAGCGAGTCGCGCTGGATTTGGTCGTCCACGCCCTTCGGATTTGAAAGGTAAAGCACTGGATCGCCGATGCTGCGGAACATGACGCCTTGATAAACCGATGGGAGAAAACCCGCGCCCCAATTGGACGCGCCGCCGCTTGGGCCTTTCGAGCCAGTGCTGAATACCACGAACGCGGGCAGGTCCTGCGTCTCGCTACCAAGGCCGTACGTCGTCCAGGCGCCAAGGCTGGGTCGGCCCAACTGTTGGATGCCCGTGCTCATCAGGATTTGTCCGGGCGCGTGATTGAAGGCGTCGGTGTGCATCGACTTGACGATGGCGACCTCGTCCACGACTTCGGCGAGGCGCGGCAGAAGCTCGGAGAGTTCCGCGCCGCTCTGACCGTATTTGGCAAACTTGAACTTCGGGCCGAGCAGTGCGGCGTTCGGGTTGATGAAGGCCGCGCGATAGTTTTTGATGAGGTCCGCGGGCGGGGATTTGCCGTCCCACTTCGCGAGTTCCGGTTTGTAGTCGAACAACTCCAGATGGCTCGGCGCGCCGGCCATGAACAGATAAATGATGCGTTTGGCCTTGGGCGCGAAGTGCGCCTGTCTCGGCGCGAGCGGATTCAATACGGGTGCGGCCCAGCCGTTCTGACGAAAGAGCGTGCCGAGCGCGATGGCACCCAGCCCGACGCCGCATTGTTCGAGAAACCAGCGGCGCGAAACGAGTTTCGGATCCTGGCCGAGGTAGAGATGGGCTTGGCAGTTCATTCTTCCTCCAGAGAGGATTTGGCTCTGCCAATTTTCACGCCGTGGGCGCGCGCGGTCTTGCGCATCCACGCGAGGTAACGATGCCGTTCCTCCTTTGTCATATCGAGATTGACGCGCGCCAGTTCCTCACCGAAGGCGCGGACATGGAAATCGCGTTCGATCTCGCGAATGCGCGCGAGCTTTTCCTTTGGCCAGGGTGGCAACCGGTAAGTTAATGGGGCGCGTTTCATACATCCAGCCACTCAAAGTATATCATCACATCCGGCAACCAAGTCAATGCATTCTCTGGGACGAGGCCGGATTCCAGCAATGACGCTTTCGTTTCGTCAAGGTATCTTCGCAGGCCGTAATTTTTCAGCGGGTTTTCGGGCAGGTGCCTTCCAGCGCAATCAATTCGTAACGCATGTTCTTCTCGTAACGACAACTCTTTTCCCGCACGGGCTTTTCTGACGGCCGAAACGTAAGGACGCAGATGCCGTTCGAGGATGCGGATGCGGACGCGATCCAGTTCTTCCCACAGCTTGCGTTCCGCATTCAGCGCGCCCGCGATCCGGCGGTCCTGATATTGCGCAAGTTGGATGGCGGGGCGGCGCGCAGCAATTTCCGGAGGGCAGGTGTATTGTGCGAGCAACTCCGCGAGCGTATCAGCCTCAAAAACATGAAACCATCCCCGCTGATCGTCGGCCTCAATCATGCGCACGCCCAGCGCCGTGATGAACGCCCAATCTTTGTCGCGGTTGGTGCGTTTCATTTCCGCAACGGTGTGCGGTCCGGCGTACAACCCAAAAACATCCTGTGTCCACGGCGACGACTCGCGCAACGCGTGACCGAAGACTTCGAGCGTGGTAACTTCCGGTTGCGTGCCCCACTGAAAATGGCTGGTCCAACCGCCGCGATGCCAGCGGGCGTCCAAGGGCGGGCTGATGTTGCCGCGATAATGACAGGGCTGGCTGGACACAGTCGTTTCCGCCAGCAGGTCGAGCAGGGTTTGAAACGAATTTGTGTGGCAAAGCAAATCGCAGTCTTTGGTTGTCTCGGCGACGCCGTAGTGGACACAGGCCAAGCCACTGGTGATCGCGCATACGACACCGCGCGAGCGCAGCGTCCGGACAAAGTCCTCGAAGAATAAATGAAGTTCGCTGTCAGTCACGGCGAGCGAAGACTACTCTTTCGTAATCGTCTCGTCGAGGTTGAGCAGCACGCGGGACACGACGGTGTATGCGGCCAGTTGCGTCGGCGTCGCACCGGCCGGCAAGTCGGCGGGCTTCTCGTTCTTGCCGGTGGCAAGTTCGAGTGGGCTCACCCAACCCTCGGCGATGCGTTTTTTTTCCTTCTCGAGCAACGTGAGCAGCTCTTTCCGCTCATCCTCCGTCGGCTGACGACTCAAAGCGCGGCGAAATGCGTAATCAATTCGAAGGGCGTCGGTCTTGCCGCCTTCCGCCAGTGCCTTGCGGGCGAGGGCTTGGGCGCACTCGACGAACTCCGTCTCGTTCAACGACACGAGCGCTTGCAGCGGCGTGTTCGAGCGCATCCGCCGCACGCACGAGAAATCGCCGTTCGGCGCGTCGAAGGTTTGTAGCATCGGGTACGGCGACGTGCGGAATTTGAAAATGTAGAGGCTGCGGCGGTAACGCGCCGCACCGGTCTCCACGTTCCAAACCTTGGGTCCGTAACTGGCGGGACGCTCGAATAAAAATTGCGGCGCCGGTGGATAAATGCTTCGTCCACCCATTTCCGGATTCAGCAACCCACTTGCGGCCAGCGCAATGTCGCGGACGATCTCGCCCTCGACCCGAAAACGCGGGCCGCGCGCAACCAGACGATTGTAGGGGTCGTTCTTGTAAAGTTCCGGTGTCACCCGCGACGATTGCCGATACGCCGCCGATTCCACGATCAAACGATGCAACTTTTTAACGCTCCACCCGCTGTCCATGAACTCACATGCCAGCCAGTCCAGCAATTCGGGATGCGACGGTTTCTCGCACCTCATGCCGAAATCCTCCGGCGTATCCACGAGTCCGATGCCGAAATACGCCTGCCAGACGCGGTTCACAAAGGCGCGCGCAGTCGTCGGCGATTTTTTGTCCACGAGCCATTTGGCGAACGTGAGACGCGAACCGTCGGCGTTGGGCGGCAAGGGGTGCAGGAATGAAGGAACGCCAAACGTCACTTCATCACCGGGCTTGAGCCAGTCGCCGCGCTTCAACATGTGTGTGGTGCGCTTCTCATCAATCGGCCCCTGGCCTTTACGTGTCATGAGCGTGAGCGTGGGCGTGCCTTCCGGCCATTGTTTCCAGAGTGCTTCGATCTTCTTGTTGGTTTCATTGAATGCTGGGACCGTCAACCGCCAATAGCTGAACACGGCTGCGATCTGCGCGGGCGTCCGTTGGTCGCGGGGAAGCTTGAAAATCTCGCGAACGCCGGCGGGCACCGGATCGGCAACAACATTCGTTGCGCTCGTGACGCTGATGCGCCAGCGACCGAGATTGAAGTTTTGGTTGTCGTCCGAGTTATCACCACCGTGGTTTTGCTGGAGTTGAAAGTTGAGCACAACTCCGTTGGTAAACACGATTGGCTTTTCAGCAACGAACACCGCCTTGCGCGGAACATTGCGGCGACCGGGACCGGCATCAATGCCCCAAGCGGTCTCGGCTTTGCCATCGATGGCGAATTCGACCGGGCCGTAACTTCGCTTGTCACCGCCGTTGCGTTTCCGGTTTTCCGATTGGAACTCGGGTTCAAGGACCCTTTCCGCATTCGCGAAATCAGCGGTCGCGTCCACGAATTTGACTTCGACTTTGTTGGTTGGATTCAGCAAGTCTGCGGCTTCGACCTTGAACTCACTCAAGGCCGACATGCCTCTGACGGAGCGGCCAGGCCCGCCGCAGGGCAGGTTGGGATCGGGAAGTTGTTCAACGCGGAAAGCGCCGATGGAAGGGAGATTGTTCGTGCCGCGAAAATGCGCCGTCCAGGTGGTTGGCGCATAGCTGGCCGCGCGGATCGAGCCGTCGGCGTAATAATAAAAGCGCTCGCCGTTATCGCCTGTGTTGCGAGACTCCACCACCACCCATTCCGGCTGATTGTTTTTAACCGAATCCTCCCACTGGTTCATCTTTTCCTGCCAATCCGGCATCGTGTGGCGCAAGCCGGCTTCGAGATCGCGCATCTGGCGCGAAAGATTTGCGACGAGCATCTGCTCCTGGGTCGAATAGGCGATCATCGACGCTTCATGATCGTTATTCAGAAAAGCGAAGAGCCGGTAATAGTCCTCCTGCTTGATCGGGTCGAACTTGTGGTTGTGGCATTGGGCGCATTGAATCGTGAGACCGAGCACGCTCTTGCCGATACAGTCGATGCGGTCGAATAATCCTTCCATGCGAAACTGTTCGGGATCAACGCCACCTTCCTCGTTCAACATCGCATTGCGAAGAAAACCGGTGGCGGCAAGGTCATCCTGCTTCGGGTCGGGCAACTGATCGCCGGCGATTTGCTCGATGATGAAACGGTCGTAGGGCAGGTCGTCGTTGAGCGCCTTGATGACCCAATCGCGATAGGCCCAGATGAAACGCGGCTTGTCCTTCTCGAAACCGTCTGAGTCCGCGTAACGCGCGGCGTCGAGCCAGTGGCGGCCCCAGCGCTCGCCGTAATGCGGGGACTTCAGCAGGCGTTCGACCTGTTTGTCATAAGCATCGGGTGATTTGTCGGCGAGGAAAGCGTCCAACTCGGCAATCGTTGGCGGCAAGCCGATGAGATCGAGCGAGAGACGGCGGAGTAAAGTCGCCTTGTCCGCCTCCGGCGACGGCTTGAGTTTTTCCTTTTCCAATCGGCCTAGGATGAAATTGTCGATCGGTGTGCTCGCCCAGTGGTTGCCTCGAAGTTTGGGGACGGCAGGACGAGTGGGTGGTTTGAAAGCCCAATGATTGTGCCAGTTGGTATCCGCCGCACGAAGCGGAAGGCATGTCAGAATCAATCCGGTTGCAGCCAGACAGAGTCGCAGCGACCAGCTTTTGAATGAGATAAAGCGCATGACTTGTTCGAGTTAATATCCCAGTTTATCCGAATTTGCTTCCAGAAACAGGGAATACTCCCGTTCCTATGGGATATAAATCCGGTGTCTTGTATTTTTTTGAGTCTATCGCTTCTTGTGTATCCGGTAGGAATGCTATGTATCGGTTGTCGTTAGATTTTTCAGGGGGTTGGAAAGATTCTAAATACTTTGGGAAATTGGTATAAGCATACTGTCCAATAGGCTTCCAAAAGGAGTAAACTCCATAGACCGCCGGAGGAACAATCAGAATAGCTAAAACAATTCCCTGCCAACTTTTCCACATCCATCCTTGTAAACCAAAAACCTCACCAATTTTAATTAAGAAACCTTTCTCCCCAATTTCTTTTTCGGATGGAGGCGTGTCTAAAATCGGAATGTCCGAAGGAAGATTGTATTGCTTTCGGATTTCGTCGTCTGTGGGTCGTGGCATAAAATTATAGTTTGATGTAGTTGCCAACGATCCAGCTAATTTGGATAAATATGATGTAGGAAAAAATATGGATTTTCGGTAGTTCGCAGTTGAAATAACATCTGTAGAGGGACTTCTTCCTTTGTTAATTCGTCAAGGATTTTGTAATTGTCATAAAACCAAACCTCTACGGCTACCGTGCCAAGCAGGTGTGAACGCCTAAGTTTTGGGGCACCCAAAATCTCCAATACCTTATCTTGTCTTGTCGCCACCGAGTTTCTATCCCAATTATCACCTTTCTTTAGGAATATTGTGTCTGCTGGCCAAAGTAGGGCGCACCATTCGTCATAAGTGAGAGATTTAGTTGTTTCAAGTTTTTTTGAAAGGATCTCCCTGAATTGTCCATACTTTTCACGATAAGCGTCTGCCTCTTCCTTGATTTCCTTATTTTTCTGCTCCTCGCGTCTTTCCGATTCTTCACGCTCAGCTTGCCGGCTGGATGCTGACTGGATTCGATTCCCGTATTCGTCATAACCACGACCTAGCGGACCACTGGCGCAGCCGGACATAACAATTGTAACTACGATGATGAAGATCATGGAGATGGTTTTCATAGTTTTAAGCGTAATATATTTATGTGAAAAAGAAAACACCTACCTCTCGCGCTCTAAAATTGGCGCGAAACGCTTCGCATTCTCTTTCTCCGTCTGTGCACTCTCTAACCGACTCTCTGAATCACTTGTCAAGTGATTCCTCTGCTGCCCTGTCAAATCTGGCAGATGGTCGACCACTAACACCAAAAAAGCAGCGGATTGCGATAAAAGACTTAATCAATTGGCACAAGAAACCATCTAGCAAATTTTTCTATTTCTGTTGGTGACAATTGTCATAAAACTCCGCCACAAAGGACTCACAATAGGATCTCGCCTGCAAAATAAATGTCGTGAACATCGCAGAGGTAATCTCGATGGAGTCGCCATCCTTGAACCATTTCAGTATCTTCGCGCGTCGCTCGTAGTGTGTGTCTGCCCTGGCCTTATTGTGCAGAATGCAGTCGCGAATCTTGCAGACCTCGCCCCAGAAGTCAGACTCAATCAACTCTTTCTTATCCTTTGGGGGACGGCCAAGAATGGCTTCCGTAATGTCCGGCCGCCACGTGTGCTCCCAATACGCATTTAAGGCAATCAGGAGTGAACTGGTCAATGTTCGCAGGTGGGGCGAGTCCGATTTGGCGTCTGCGTGAAACGACTTGAGCGTGCCATGTCCGGAGGCGAGAGTAGAACCCTCGGCAGCGTGATACGTAACGAGTACTTGTGAGACAACGCTGTAGTGGCGCTCCGCCTCTTCTGCCGAAAACATCTCCGAGAGCTGTGCGAGTAACGATTGACGTTCGCTTTCCCAGTGATTGCGAAGAAGGGAAAAGCCATGCCAAGTCTGAGCGAACAAAAGTGCTACGTCATTGATGCTCCGCCGCATATGATCCTGTATCTCAAGCAAGCGCTCTTGCCTGGGCGTAAACTCATACTTGGAGAACTGGGAGGCGAAATCAGACATACGCGAGAACGCCTAACGCTAACGCTCAACGACAGCCGGTGAGCGCCGTGAGACTTCAACCGTTGCGTCCAAACTAAAGAGGGAAACGATTTCCATGATACTTTCTGGTTATGAGCAGAGACTACGCTCATTGATGCCGAGGGTCAATCCTCCAAATTATTAGGCTGGTTAGTTTGATTGCTCTGTTCGATCAACTGATCACTTTCTCTTCCCCTTGCGTGAAAAAGTTTCAAAACGTTCAAATCCGACCGGCACCAACCTTGAGGGAGGTCTGAGATTTGGCGCCAATCAGCAAGCCGCCGTCGCACACGATGGTTTGGCCCGTGACCAGATCGGAGCCGGAGATGAGTCCGAGAATGACGGCCGCGACATCCTCCGGCTGACAAACCTTGCCCAGCGCTCCACGGCGCTCGTAAGCCAGTTTGATCTTTTCATAATCCGCGCCGAGTCCTTTTTGCAACCAGTCACCGGCAATGAATCCCGGCGCAACGGCATTGACGCGGATTTGCGGGCCAAGCGCGCGCGCCAGTGACATGGTCAGGTTGATCAATGCCGCCTTGGAAGCGCAGTACGGAATGCAACTGCCATTGGCATTGATTCCAGCCACACTGGCGACATTGACGATCGCTCCCTCGCCGGAAGCCGCCAGGAAAGGGCGCGCCGCGCGAATGCATTGGAACGGGCCTTTCAAATTGACCGCGAGGATGCGGTCCCAAAGTTCGTCGGTCACCGCGTCGAGGTCGTCGTGCGCGATGAAATCCGTGGTGCCGGCGTTGTTCAACAGAATGTCGAGCCGACCAAACTCTTTGCCCGCCGCCGCCATCATCGACCGGCAAGCGCCGTCGTCCGACACGTCCGCCTGAACTAAAAAAGCCTTCACGCCCAGTTGACGCACGGCGTCCGCGGTCTGTTCCGCCTCAGCACGGGAACGGCTGTAATTGATCGCCACCGCGCAACCGCCTCTGGCCAACGCCAGCGCCGTTGCCCGCCCCACACCACGACTCGCTCCCGTGACCACCGCCGCTTTTCCTTGAATGTTCATATCGCTCCGTTGGTTTCGTTTCGTGATCAGTATCCGAGGTAAATGCAAAAGTTAAAAACTTAAACTGGCCCACTGCACCCGCGCCGTCGCTCGTTTATCTGCACAGCTAAAGATTTCGGCCAAGGCCAGAACGCCAACGAAGATGATAACAGGACTGGTCATGGTAGTGCCACTGAACGACGGCGAAGAAGCGCGAGCGTTGTTTCAATCGCCCGTTCGAACTGTTGAGCTTGCGTTCGGGAGCGGACTATTTGTTCGCCACACGACGGAAAAGAATCCGGCGCGAGTCGAGATTGACCGCCTCCCATCCTTCCTTGGCCATTTTGTTGCTGGCGACCGAGAGGCAAAACTCCTCCCCTTGAGCGTCGTTTGGAATGTTGGTCCCTTCTTTGGAAAGCCGGACGAGTTCAAACTTGTCTGGCAGGTTGTAATAGATCCGGTCGGGGCCGTCCCATTTCACCACTGCGTATTCGTACTTGGGAGCGATCGATTTTTCTTGTGCGTGCAGCAGCCGGGCGGTGGCGAGAAACCCGGCGATCGCGATAAACATTCCGATGAGTATTGTTTTTTTCATATTGGTAGCAGGATAACAACGGTTTGGTGAACTCAATGGTCATATTGAGAAGATTGGAATCCAGCGTCAAGCCGCGGTTCCGACGGGAGTCAGAGATGATTTTAGGCTCGATCCCTTCTTTACACCGGGAGAGACGAGAACTAAAGTTTCGACATGGCTTCCGACTTTGACGGCACGGAGTTCATCGACAGCGATTTGCAGGCGGCGCGCAAATCGGCGTTCGGCGCGGCTTCCGGTTCACCTTTTGCCGCGTCTGGCCGCGCTCCGACGCGTGAGGAAGTCGATTCCAGGGTCGGCGAGACGCAACAAAAACTGGCCGAATTGAAACGCGCACAGGAGGAACTGGAACGGGAACGCGCCGGCCTCGAAGAAACCCGCCGTCGCCAGATGGAATTTCAAACCGGTCGCCAGGAGATGGTTCAGAACCTGACGCGCGGCCTGGGTCTGCTGGAGGAAGCCGAGTTCAACGCGCGCCGCGACGCCGAGCAGATGGCGAAATCGCTCGTCGATATGCGCGACGCCTTGTCCAAGATCGAAGCCATCCACGAGGAATTGTGGACCAAAGAAAACTTCAACGTCGAACTGACCCGCGCATTGACGATCATCGAGAATGCGCGGATGGAATGGAACACGGCGCGGCTGAAATTCACGGTGCTTTCCAACACGCCCAAGGAAGGCGGCGCGCCTGCAATCGACCGAGACGCTCCAGCTCAATCGCCATTGGCCGCCCGCAGTTTTTGGGAACTGTGCAAGCTGGGACTGGCCTTGACGTGGCCGCTGGCAGCCATCGGCCTGATCGGGTTGGGGATATTGCTGGTCGTTTTGTTGAACCGATGATTTTGTTTCGCCATGGGATGGTTTAAAAAAAACGCTGATCCCATTTCCGAACGCGCCCGTGCGCTCACCGCCGAGATCGCGGCTCTGGAAGACCAGATCAACAAACTCAGCACGCAGATGGAGCAGAGTCAGTCACAACCGCGGCTTCGCTCCACCGCCGTGCCGCACGGTGCGACCATCACCAACCCTTCACCGCCGGTCTCGCCCGTTGTGCGCGAGCCGATCTTTGAAGAAGTGGATCAAAACCAGTTGAAGGCGCGCGCCGAGATTGAAACCACGCCGGAACATTACAACGAACTAGGTGTCCGCAAGTACGACCTGGCGGCTTTCTTCAAGCGCATGAAGGCTCATTTTCGAGGTCCTTCGGCCAGCAATCCCAAACTGATCAATTATCTAGCCGCCGGCAGTTTCCAGGGACTGCGACCCATGCGCTATGAAAAGCGCGTGGCGCGCAACCGCTTTCTCTGGCTGGTCATCGGATTCTTCCTGTTGCTGCTGGGGATTGTTTCCGTCTTTGTCCGCAACAAGTGAGGCTCATGCCCGACTTGTTTTTCCAGGAGAACGATTGACCTGTGAACCCACGATCAAAGAGCGCCCTCACTATTCCGATCATCACGGCGGACGGCGTATTCAAGGCGCATTATTCTACGCGGGGACTGGCACGACTGGAATTTCCTTCCAGCCATCAACAAGACAAAGTGCGAGTTGCAACGGTTAATTCGGTGCCCGCCCCGGTGCGTCGCTGGCACGTCGTCACAATCGAAGCGTTGAAACTAGCTCTGGCTGGAAGGACACCGAAAAAGCTGCCGCGCCTCGACCTTTCAAGCGGGACCGCGTTTCAGCAGCAGGTGTGGAATGCGCTGCGCCAGATTGCGGCGGGAAAAACGCGCAGCTACGGCGACATCGCGCGCTTCATCGGAAAACCCAAAGCAGTGCGCGCCGTGGGTGGCGCGTGCGGCGCAAATCCGATTCCAGTATTCGTGCCGTGCCATCGCGTGCTGGCGGCCAATCACCGGCTCGGTGGTTTTTCCGGCGGTTTGGACTGGAAGCGAAAGTTGCTCGCGCGGGAAGGAGTCCGCTTTGAAAACGGGCAACTCGATATGATAGCTGCGTAAACGACGATTGTTCAAGCCGCTTTCGGTGACTGCCGTCCGTGTCCCGAACGGTGGCTGACTTTTCCACGAATCGTCAGCATGAGCAGTCCGCCCAACAGGCCGAATGGCGCCATGAAGTAAAAGTAGTTGCCCCAACTCTTGTCCAGGAGTTGACCAAGAAAATATCCGGCCAGACTGCCGCCAAAATACTGGAAAGAATCGATGACGCCGCAAGCAAAGCCGGCCATTTTCCGTCCGCCGATGTCCATGGCGGCGGCGGTGCCGAGAATCGAATGAGTCGAATTGGCAGTGAACGAAATGAGCACCAGAAAAACGACGGCGGCATTCGCCGTGTGGAATTGCGCGGCCAGCAAAATGACCACCGTCTCCAGAAAATAAAGCCACGCCGCCACTGGTGCGCGCCGGCCACCGAACAGCGTGTCGGAAAGGTAGCCCGACGCCAGCGATCCAGCCGAGGCGACAAACGGAATGAGGAATCCAAGAAATTGAAATTGGGCGGACTGGAGGTCCATGTGGTGAACTTCCTGCATGAAGCGCGGAAACCACTGGTCCACGCCCTGTCGCACCGCGCCCGTGCACGCATAGGCCAGCGCAACAATCCAGATCACCGGGTTGGTGGCAATGGTCTTGAACACGACGCGGAATTGAGCGCGAACGTCGGTGTCTGCATGATCGGCTTCGCCGGGATGCGCGCCGTGGAAGCCCGCTTCTTCCGGCGTCTCTTTCACCGTGAGAGCCATGCCGATGGCGACCAGCGCGCAAATCATTGAAGGCACCCAGAATAACCAGCGCCAGTGCAACGCCGGCACGTGCCACATCCCTAAAAATGTGAAGCCCGCCAGCAACGCCGGGCCGAGCGTGAAGATTCCAAACCGGCCGAGATTGATCATGAATCCAAAAATGCCCGCAAACCGTCCCCGTTCGGTCTGACCAAACCAAGCGGTGTTGATCTTCACCATGCCGGGCGCGCCGAAGGACTGGAGATACCCATCGATGCCGCGAATGACCACGAACAATCCCAACAATCCCCAAAACGAAGCGGCGCCGAACAGAATGTTCATCGCGATTGTGCCGATGGCGCCGATCAGCATGGCGCGTTTGCCTCCCATCTTGTCGGCGAGCAGGCCGTTGATGATCTGGCCGCACGCATACGCCAGTAACGCCGTGGTGATGATCGTTCCCATCTGGGCGCGCGAAAAGCCGAACTCCTCGCTGATCGATTTGTTGGCGATGGAGAAGTTGTAGCGGCACATGTAGAACGACGTGTAAAGCAACCCGATGAAACCCCAGTTCAAGCCGCGACGCGCGCGAAATCCCGGGAGATAATTACGTCGTGGGGAGGGGGATGACGCGGCTCGATTCATCAAGTTTTTGCAAGTCGAGGTTGTCGGCTCAATTGAATTCGCGCGCCAGATAAACAGACACCGAATCCGAGGTCAAAAGGATTCCCATCATCGCCCGACAGAAACGGGAAATGGTTACAAGACTTTGGGGAACAAATACGCGACCTGCTCGCGCGCACGAGCGATCAAGGAAAGCGTCTGGCCGAAGTGTGCAAACGCAGTCGTTGCCGACAGTGACACCGGTCGTGGTTTGGTTTGCGCTGTGTTTCGAAGGACTGTTACCGCCAGGCGGACTTGTTCAGGACGCCGGACAACGTCATGGCTCCGCTCCGATCAATCAATTGCCGGTCGATGACCTCCACTGGCGATGACGAGGCGGGTATGCGCTTATCCTTGCCGATCTTTTGCGGAATGTTGGAGCCAGTGATGAGAGCTGTGTCCTCCTTTTTGGCCTTCTCCTTTGACGGAACCGTAGTCGCAGGTTTTTTCTTTGCCCGGTCGTCTGCTCGCGCGACGACGGCAGAAAAACAAAATGCAGCCAGCACGGCGCCGCAAATGCCCATTCGCGCGACCAATCGGACTGAATCGTAGCGAAAATGCGATAAATGGATTTTCATGGTTGCAATATAGTCCTCACGTCAGCTTGCGCAATTGATTTGTTCGAGTCGCAACGTCTGAGTTGGGAAACGATTTATCTTGTGGTCACGACTACGTAGTTCTTTTTGCCTTTGCGGAGCAGGACGTGTTTGCCGAAGAGCAGATCGTTCGCCGTGACTGAGCGAGTCGCGCTGGACTCGCGGACGTTGTTGAAGTTCACCCCGCCGCCTTCGATGTCTTTTCGGGCCTGGCCTTTGGAGGGGCACAGGCCCGAGTGGACGAGCAATTCAACAAGCGGCAGGCCGGTGCCGTCGAGTTTGGATTTTGCGATTTGCTTCGTTGGCACTTCGCCGACGATTTCGTTGAAGGTGGTTTCAGAAATGCCGTCGAGCTTGCCGCCGAAAAGTATTTCGCTGGCGCGGACGGCTTCAGCCGTGGCGCTTGGGCCGTGAACCAAATCTGTCACTGTTTTCGCCAGCGTTTTGTGCGCGGCGCGGGATTCCTTCGGCTGGGCGTCCAGGTCACGAATGGTTGGCTCGTCGAGGAACGTGAAGTATTTCAAGTATCGAATTACGTCGCGGTCATCGGTGTTGATCCAGAATTGGTAAAACTTGTAAACGCTGGTGCGCGTCGGGTCGAGCCAGATGGCGCCGGCTTCCGTCTTGCCGAACTTCGAGCCGTCGGCGTTGGTGATGAGCGGGAGCGTGAGGCCGTAAACTGTTTTGCCGAGTTTCTTGCGACAAAGGTCAATGCCGGCGGTGATGTTACCCCATTGATCGCTGCCGCCGATTTGCAGTTCGCAGTTTTGGTCGCGCGCCAAAACATAAAAGTCGAAAGCCTGGAGCGCCATGTAGCTGAATTCGGTGTAGCTGATGCCGGCCTCGCGGTCTTCCATGCGCGCGCGGACGCTTTCCTTGGCGACCATCTGGTTCACGGAAAAATGTTTGCCAATGTCGCGCAGGAAATCGAGATAGGAAACGCCCGCCGTCCAAGAGGCGTTGTCCACTAGACGCGCGGGGTTTTGTTTCGTGTCAAAGTCGAGGAGCTTGGCGAGTTGCACCTTCACGCTGGCGATGTTGCGATCGAGAACTTCCCTCGTGAGCAACTGGCGCTCGCTCGCTTTGCCGCTCGGATCGCCGACCATACCGGTCGCGCCACCGGCAAGCGCGATGGGATGATGGCCGAGCAATTGAAAGCGCCGCAGCCCAAGCAGGGGAACAAGATTACCTACGTGTAAGCTGTCGGCAGTGGGGTCGAAGCCGGCGTAAAGGGTGATGCCGCCGCCCCTCACCCCGGCCCGCTCCCCATCGGATGGGGAGAGGGTGTCCGCAGGACGGGTGAGGGGTAAGGCGAGGCGCTTGGTCAACTCCGCGGTGTCCGTGCAGTCGGCGATCAGTCCGCGCCATTGCAATTCTTCGTAAATGCTCATGCGGCGGGAAAGTTATCGCGGTTGGGTGCTCCGTTCACAAGGGGAAATTGTCGGAATCAAGCGTCAGCTTGTTCGGGTCGTGTTCTGACTCTCCCAACAAGCTGAAGCTTGAACTCCAACGAAAAAACCGGCGGACGGTTTCCCGTCCGCCGGCCGTGAAATCTTCAACGTGGCTCTCGGCGGCGCGCCTACTTCGCTTCGTCCGCAGCGTCGAAGGCGTGTTGCAACGCGACCAAATCTTCCCCGGGACGCAACGCGTCGAGCGCGGCTTGCTCGGCCTTGATTTGTTCCGTCGAATAAGACGCGGCTTTGATGGAGAGGCCGATGCGGCGATCGGTCTTGTCGATCTTGATGACGCGCGCGGTAACTTCCTGGCCGACCTTGAGCGCGTTCTTGATCTTGTCGACGCGCTCTTCAGTGATTTGCGAGATGTGCACCAAGCCGTCGATGTCGTGTTGCAAACCGACAAACGCGCCGAAGCTGGCTAGCTTGGTGACGTTGCCGGTGACGAGGTCGCCGACCTTGTACAAGTTGTCAATGTTGCTCCATGGGTCTTCGGTGAGCTGTCGGATGCCGACCGCGATGCGCTGGTTGGCTTTGTCCACTTCCAACACGACGGCTTCTACTTCGTCACCTTTCTTGAGGACTTCGGAAGGATGGTTGATTTTGCGCGTCCAGGAAATGTCGGAGACGTGGATCATGCCGTCGAGGCCCTCTTCCAGTTCGATGAAGGCGCCGTAACTGGTGAGGTTGCGAATCTTGCCTTTGACGCAAGTGCCGGGAGGATATTTTTCCTGCGCCTTGTCCCATGGATTGGCTTCGAGCTGGCGGATGCCGAGGGAGATTTTTTGTTCCTCACGGTTGATGCCGAGCACGACGGCTTCCACTTCCTGACCTGCTTTAAGCACATCGGACGGTTTGGCGATGCGTTTGGTCCAGGAAAGTTCCGTGACGTGAACCAGTCCCTCGACCCCCGGCTCGAGTTCGACGAATGCGCCATAGGGAACGAGGTTGACAACCTTGCCTTTGACACGCGCGCTGACGGGGTATTTGGTTTCGATGTTGTCCCACGGGTTGGTGAGTTTCTGTTTAAGGCCGAGGCTGACGCGCTCCTTCTCGTGATTGATGTCGAGCACGACCACATCGATATCCTGGCCCACCTTGAGAATTTCCGACGGGTGGCCAATACGTCCCCAACTCATGTCGGTGATGTGCAGCAGGCCGTAGATGCCGTTGAGGTCGATGAACGCGCCGAAGTCGGTGATGTTCTTGACGGTGCCTTTGCGGATGTCGCCGGGGGTCATCTCGCTGAGGAGCTTGGCGCGCTTCTCGTTGCGTTCCTGTTCGATCAATTCGCGGCGCGAGAGAACGATGTTCTGGCGCTCCTGGTTGATCTTGACGACCTTGAAATCGTAGGCGTTGCCGACGAACTGCAGCAGATTCTTCGGCGGGATGATGTCAATCTGCGACGCCGGCAGGAACGCCTCCACGCCGATGTTCACCAGCAAGCCGCCCTTGACCATCGCCTTGACCTTGCCTTGAATCGTCCCGCCCTCGTTGCAAATGGTGAGAATCTTGTCCCAGTTCTGCTTGAACTCCGCCTTTTCCTTGGAGAGCACGACCATGCCCTCCTTGTCTTCGAGCTTCTCGATCAGCACGTCCACCTGATCGCCGACCTTCACAGTCTTGATGTCTTCAAATTCGTTGCCGGGGACGACGCCCTCGGACTTGTAACCGATGTCCACGAGGACTTCCTTGGGACGGACTTCGATGATGGTGCCTTTGACGATTTCGCCGGCGGCAAAGCGCGGGTTGAGCTGCCGCATGGCTTCTTCCATGGTGAGCATAAGGGCGGTGTCAGTTTTAACTGCGGGAGGCTCGGCAGGGCGCGTCGGCCCAGCGAAGTCTCCATTGCCTAACGCTCCGAACGTTGCGGTGGCAACGGAGGGCTGGCCCCGGACGCTGCCCGGGGTTGACGGTTAGGTTGTTGGTTGACGGTCGTTTCTCAGCTTCAACAGGCGTCCGCACTCGCGGCGCCCAAGCGGGGGGAGAAGATAGGCGCGCGCCCGGCGGAAGCAAGGGGATTTTTGGCGCACTCGGCGCTTGCTGACCAGTGAGCGGGATTGCTACTGTGAGCGCGGTTGCCGTCGTGGCGGAATTGGCAGACG